>CALKRZ010000102.1 GCA_937989765.1 uncultured Clostridia bacterium
CAGATAGCCTAAGCGAAAGGAGATGTTTCAATTTGAATAGAGTTCGTGGAGCTTCTTGCTATGTACTAGAACGAAGCGAACTTCGGCAGCCGTTGTGGACGATATGGTGCTATCCATCAGCTTACACGCAATAAAGATAATTCGCGTTCACTCAGGGCATCTATAAACCAAGCGACTAGAACGCTATGAAAATGAAATATCTCCTTGAGCGAAAACTTCCAAGTAATGGCTTAAGTTTACGCTTATGTATCGCCTATACAGTAAAAAACCGCGGACTCCGCGGTTTTTTACTGTATAGGCGCATATTTTATGATGATCTGTTCGGCTACACGGATTCCATCTACTCCAGCCGATACAATACCTCCCGCATAGCCTGCCCCTTCTCCTACAGGATATAGGCCTTTTATATTACTTTCACATTGTTCATTTCTCAGAATTCGAATCGGTGAGGAAGTTCTGGTTTCTACGCCTGTTAATACTGCGCCAGGATGAGCAAATCCTTTGAGCCTCTTATCCATTTCAATGATGGCTTCTTTCATATGATCTGTCACATAGGTAGGAAGACACTGGCGTAAATCCGTAAGTACAATGCCCGGTGTATAGGAGGGTATTACATCCTGTAAAGATGTAGATGGACAGTCTTTCATAAAATCCTGCACTAATTGTGAGGGTGCATGATATGTGCCTCCCCCTACTTCATAAGCTTTCCTTTCCCACTTTCTTTGAAATTCTATACCTGCTAGGGGATGATCACTTTCAAAGTCCTTGGGATCTATACCGACTAATAATGCACTATTGGCATTGATCTGGTCTCTTTTGTATTCACTCATACCATTGGTAACAACGCCTCCTTGTTCTGAAGCAGCAGCCACGACGACTCCCCCTGGACACATACAAAAAGTATACGCAGAACGGCCCTGTTTTCCATGGTAAGATAATTTATAGTCTGCTGCGCCTAGTCTAGGATGTGCGCAAGCATTACCGTACTGAGATGCATTGACCATCGCTTGAGGATGCTCAATACGCACTCCGATAGAAAATGACTTAGAAATGATGGATACTGCTTTTTCATACAACATATGAAATGTATCTCTGGCACTATGACCTACTGCTAAAAGCACAATATTACACGGAAGGAATTCACCCTCATTGATAGTAACTCCTTGGATTTGTCCATTTTCTATCACCAAATCGGTTACTTTGCTTTCAAACCGTACCGTGCCTCCTAGTGCTATAATCTTTTGCCGTATATTTTTGACTACACTTCGTAAAACATCTGTTCCAATATGGGGCTTATTCTTATATAATATATCCTCTGGGGCACCCGAATTTACAAATTCTTCTAATACTTTTCGACATCGCTTATCTTTGATTAACGTAGTGAGTTTGCCATCTGAAAATGTTCCCGCTCCCCCCTCTCCAAATTGTACATTGGATTCCGAATGAAGCTTTCTAGTTTTCCAAAACGCTTGTACATCTTGAGCTCTCGTATCCACATCTGTACCCCGTTCTAGCACTACAGGATTATATCCCATTTGTGCTAAAAGTAGACTAGCAAACAAACCAGCAGGTCCTGTACCGATTACTACAGGAGGATATTTTATAGGTATGCTTCCTTTTTTTACATATTCATAGGAATATGTTGGGGTAGGGATCACGCCCTTATCCTTAAATTTCTGAAGAATCTTTTTCTCATCTTTCACGACTACATCTACAGTATACACAAAGTATATATTATCTTTTTTACGCGCATCCACAGATTGTCTAAAAATCGTATAAGAAAGCAAATCTTCTTCTTTAATATGCAATTTCCGTGTAATCACCTTTTTTAGGTCTATCTTATCCTGATCGATAGATAACTTTAAGTCTGATAAACGAAGCATAGTACTCCCCTTTTTGATATATTTTTATTTAGTTATTTTCTTTCAGATACCTTACAAAAAAAAGCAAGACATGGAAGCTCCATGTCTAACTAGTGTAGTCCTCTAATAAGCGAAGCAGTTCATCATCGCCCAATACAGCGACCCCGCCTGTCAACTCTTCCTGTTCTTCTTGGGTTAAAGAAGCGACGGGCGTTTCTGTTATATCCTTCAAATAAATTCCTTCCACAGGGTCTTCATAAAATACAGCTACATATCCATTATGAATTCCGATGCGGTATCGATTGGGACTTTGTCCCCTCACATAAGTACGTACAACGACCTCTTGGCTAGAAAAAGACTGAATCTGCCACTCTGGAAACTTAGATTGAAGATCATCTCTTGTCATATTTAATAGAAAATACGGAGGTTCTTCTTCCTCGATCACAAGTTGGTCATCTGCTTCATAATAGTATTCATATACCAGCTTTGTAGAGGGTGTAATCTTTGATATAGGGATACTTGATACTGTAATCTCCTGTTGTATACCAGCTACTATAGATTGTAATTCTTGTGCCTCATCACTTTTATGATCTGAGACATGCTGACTGACACTTTGTCCTGATATAGGTTTTTGTATAGGATGGGTTATTTCAAGGTATCTATACCCAAGATAAAAACTACCCACTCCTATCAGCATACAAAAGGTACATACGGTTATAACAGATTTCTTTTTCCACACAAAAATCTCTCCTTACGAGTTCTTTTTGTATTGTAGTATGAACTGTTTTAGCCAAATATATACCTTATGAATGGAAAGAAAATACTTTACTCTTCTAGTAAGCGTAATTGAATCATTTTTGCTGATATTTTTTTACCCATAGGGAGCAATTCTATATCTGCTTTGGAAATACCTCGAATCATAAATAAAATGCCGAAATACACCCAAATTCCAACCATAATAGAGGTTAAAGTTGCTATCGTATTGTTATCCGTGATGAAAAGTAGCAGTTCGTACATTACATAACAGATAACCCCCATACCCAGAGAAGCCATAAAAGGTTTTGTAAAAACAGTTTTAAAATTGGGTCGTATACCTGTGGCTTGAACCATTGCCCTAAGATCTAAAAACCCTGCCACCATATAACATATGACTGTACTGATCACAGCACCTAATACATTGATGCCTGGAATCCCGATGAGCAAATAATTAAAAATAATTTTAAATACAGCACCGATCCCTGCATTGATCGCAGGAATAGACACCCTTCCTACTCCTTGCAAGATGGCAGTGGTAATTTGTGCTAAAGAAAGAAAAACAATAGCAATTGAACCCACGGTTAATAAAATACCTCCACCAGGATATTTGGGGAAGAGCATGATAAGCATAGGGCCTCCCAATACAGCCATTCCCACAGTAGACGGCATAGCTAATAACATCGTCACCCGCATAGCGAGATTGATTTTTTGACGAACAACCTTTGGTTGCTCTAGCGCCATAGAAGAGGCAATGCTAGGCACGACAGCTGTAGCCAAGGCTGTGGCAATAGATACTGGCAAAGTAGTAAGTAATATATACTTGCCGCTAAGTTGTCCATATAGTATATTTGCAGTTTTCATATCATATCCTGAAGCCAAAAGCCTGCTCATAACCATCTTTACATCAATAAGATTTGTAATACTGAAAATAGCCGTCCCAGTAATAATGGGTACGGCGATACGGAGTAAGGTTGTCCCTATTTCCATATAAGACTCTTCTTGTTCATTGGCTTTGTATTTTCGTATTCTCTTCTGAAGACTAGGTCGTATCATCATATAAATCCATGCTAAAAAGAGCAAACCTGTAAAAGCGCCAATGCCAGTCCCCATGGTCCCCCCAGCGGCTCCCCATTCGATTCCATCTCCAACCAGTATATATGCCATATATACACTAAAAATCGCATTGAAGATCTGTTCGATAATTTGAGAGATCGCGGTAGGCACCATATTATTCATCCCTTGAAAATATCCCCGATATACAGCCATCACAGCTACTATCAAAATAGTGGGGGATAAAGTCAAAATAGAATAATAGCTTCCTGGGCTATCGATGCTGTTGGCAATATAGGCTGCTCCGAACCATAGGATCAAAGATCCCATCGTTCCTGTAAAAACAGCGACTAGCATAGAGACTTGAAAAACCCGATGGGCATTTTTATATTGTTTAAGTGCAACTCTTTCCGATACCATTTTGGATATAGCTGCGGGCAGTCCCGCAGAAGAGAGCACAAGAAAGAACATGTAAATATAAAAGGCTGCAGTGTATAAGCCATTTCCCTCATCACCAATCATATTCGTAAGAGGAACTCGATATAAAAACCCTAAAATGCGGACAATAAAACCAGCAGCAGCTAAAATTGCTGCCTGCTTAACCAAAGAGCCTTTTTTGATCCCCTGTCCCATACCAACACCTCTATACAGCTTGCGAGCTATACTTTTAATTCTATTCCGTCTTTTTTCTTGCTCTTTGTCGCACATTACTATCTAATATTTTTTTACGAATGCGTAAGTTTTTTGGAGTTACTTCTAACAGTTCATCATCTTCAATAAACTCAAGACTTTCTTCTAAGCTTAGTACTTTAGGAGGACTTAACTTTAGAGAGTCATCCGCACCTGAAGATCGCATATTTGTAAGTTGCTTCTTTTTACAGACATTCACTTCCATATCGCCACTTCTAGCATTTTGCCCTACTACCATGCCCGCATATACCTTCGTACCTGCGTCAATAAACAGCATGCCTCTTTCTTGCGCATTATATAATCCATACGCTACTGCATCTCCTGCTTCAAAAGCAACTAGAGAGCCTTGTAGACGTTTTGTAATCTCTCCTCGATAAGGTTCATATCCATCAAATAAAGAATTTATAATCCCATTTCCTTTGGTATCTGTTAAAAACTCAGAACGATATCCAATCAATCCACGCGCTGGGATGGAGAATTCTAACCGGCTATAACCACCTTTAGATGGCGCCATATTAATCATTTCTCCTTTTCGGCTTCCTAACTTTTCAATGACCACACCCATAAAATCTTCTGGTACATCAATCGTTACATGCTCCATAGGTTCATAACGAACTCCATCTACAATCTTATACAGTACTTCTGGTTTAGATACTTGAAATTCATATCCTTCTCTTCGCATGGTCTCAATTAAAATAGAAAGATGAAGCTCTCCACGTCCTGATATTTTAAAAGAATCCGTGCTCTCTGTTTCTTCTACCCGAAGACTTACATCTGTATGCAACTCTTTCAAAAGACGCTCACGAACTTGTCGTGTGGTCATAAACTTCCCATCTATCCCTGCAAATGGACTATCATTGACAGAAAAAGTCATGGCAATGGTTGGTTCAGAAATCTTAACAAATGGAAGGGGTACTGCAGCAAGCGGATCACATATGGTATCTCCGATGTGAATTTCTCCTACTCCAGATATTGCAATAATAGATCCAATACCGGCTTCTTGCACTTCTACCCGCTTTAATCCATCAAATTCATATAGTTTGCTCACTTTTACCTTCTGTTGGTCTTCTGGATGGTGTGAATTCACAATCACTGCCTCTTGATTCACTCGAATGATTCCATTTTCTACTTTTCCGATTCCGATCCGACCGATATATTCACTATAATCAATCGTTGTAATGAGCACCTGTAACGCTGCTTCTGGATCTCCTTCGGGCGCTGGGATATGTCCTATGATTGTTTCAAATAATGCTTCCATGGTTTCGTTCTGCTGTCCACTTTCTAAAGAAGCAGTCCCTAATCTGGCTGAGGCATAGACAAAAGGAGAATCTAATTGATCTTCATGTGCCTCTAGTTCAATGAATAAGTCTAGCACTTCATCAATTACTTCTTCTGGCCTTGCTTCTGGTCGGTCAATTTTATTAATACATACCACTACTGGTAGCGCTAATTCTAATGCTTTTTTTAATACAAATTTGGTCTGTGGCATAGGTCCTTCGAAAGCGTCTACCACAAGAACTACTCCATTTACCATCTTTAGTACTCTCTCTACTTCTCCACCAAAATCTGCATGTCCTGGTGTATCAATAATATTGATTTTTGTGCCTTTGTAAAATACAGCTGTATTTTTGGACAGAATGGTAATGCCTCTCTCCCGTTCTAGGTCATTAGAGTCCATAACCCGTTCTTGTACCGTTTGATTTACTCTAAATGTACCGCTTTGTTTTAATAACTCATCGACTAAAGTTGTCTTTCCATGATCTACATGGGCAATAATAGCGATATTTCTAATATTCTCTCTGGTTTGTTTCAAAATGTCTCCTACTTTCTATGTTGTTCGTTGTGTATATTATTAATATTGACATATACAGCTTATTGTATCACAAAAGGTTGAAAAATCACAGTGAAAATTATTGCCCTTCAAATTCTATAAATTAGCTAATTTGCACAAAAAAACAGGCTTATGCTTGAGCCTGCTTTTTTGGGATCTCAGAAAAAGTATGTGGTAAGACAAATATATAAGTCTTCCAACAACTGCAAAATCGCGCTTGTGCAAAGGGTAAGTTTAGTTGAAATCTGGGATGCGCTCCTTTGTTGCAGTTGTTTCCAGATTTATATATTTGCCTTACCACCACATACTTTTTCTGAGATCCCTTTTTCGAAGATGCCTATATAATTTCCTGTTTTTTGACTGT
>CALKRZ010000103.1 GCA_937989765.1 uncultured Clostridia bacterium
ACGTACTGCACAAAAAGATATAGGAAAAAATGAGCCTATCACCTGGGAAAATATTTAAGGTAGAGGGGTAGGAGATATCAAAAATGAAAATCGTAATACGTGCAGATGGAGGAAAAAAAATTGGCCTTGGACATATTATGCGTACATTGGTCTTAGCAAAGCAGCTAAAATCGTTTTCAGAGGTGTGTTATGTATGTAGTGGGGAAGAAAATTTTAAAGAAGGCGTACAGTATATTAAGCAGCAGGGATATGCAGTGGTTATGATATCAAAAGATAAGTGTGAACTAAAAGACATACAAGCAGATTGTCTGATTACTGATAGCTACGATGTAGACGAACAGTACTTTTCTGAGATGGCAAAGATTTTTTCAGTTACAGGCTATATTGATGACTTAAACAGACATTACTTTGATGTGGACTTTATACTCAATCAAAATCCCTATGCAACGGAATTACGCTATAAAACAGCCCATAACACAAAATTATTTTTAGGGCTTTCGTATGTACTTCTTAGAGATGAGTTTAGGGCAATAAAACATCGCTCGATCTCCGCAAAAATTTCAGATATAATGATTACGATGGGGGGAGCGGATCCCTATGGCTATACAACTAGAATCATACGACAGATTTCTACTCAATTTCCGACAGTGCGATTACATGTGGTGATAGGTGCTTTTTTTGAGCATATTGCTGAAATCGAAGCGATGAAAGATGAACATGTGATTATATATAAGAGTCCTAAGATGTCTGAGCTTATGCAAAAATGTGATCTTGCTATTTCTGCTTGTGGTGGTACAGTATATGAACTAGCCGCTTGTGGCGTCCCAACGATTGGCATTCCTATTGTAGACAATCAAAAGATGACTGCGCATAAAATGAATGCACTAGGGGTAATCAAGAAAGTAGATATCGATGGTGTAGGGAATGCGATAAAAGACTTGCATTATCAAGCACGCATAAAAATGGCACAATGTCAAAAACAATTAATCGATGGACAAGGAAGTCAACGGATGGCATCGGAGATTCAACAAATCATACAAACGATATCTTGAATGAATATTTTAAAGGTATTACATATATATCCATTTTAGTTAAAAATTAATAGACAAAAATAAAGGATACAAGAATAGATATGCAATAATACACTAAATAAATCAGTAGAACATGACGATATATAAGATAAGAACTGATGAAATAGTCTAATGAGATTTGAATTTATGCGATAAAGAGCAGATGGAGGTATATTACGATGAATAATCCCTATCAACAATATACAAAAGTAAAGATCAGTACAGCAGCACCTGAAGAATTGGTGATGATGCTATATGATGGAGCGGTCAAATTTTCAAATAAGGCAAAAAATGCGATCGAAAATAAAAAGATAGAAGAAGCCAACAATAACTTGGCACGGGTGGAAGCCATTATAGATGAATTAATGTTAGGGCTGGATTATGAACAAGGGGGTCAAATTGCAGATAATTATTTGCATATCTATGATTATCTAAAACGAAGAGTCATTGAAGCGAATGTTAAAAAAAATATAGAGGTTATTGACGAGGTTGTTGGAATTATTCGAGATTTACGACAAACATGGGGCGAGGCAATGAAGATAGCAAAGAAAAAGGAAGCCTAAACAAGCAAAATAACATTGCAAATAACGCAGATGGAGATTCTAGCATATAGAATCTCTCTATTTGTATAAACATTTATTCTGGGAAAACAATATTCCTATTGGAGTATATACAAAAGAAAATTCATAACAACAAAGAGGTGGCAGGGATGAATATATTGGTAACAGGTGGTGCTGGATTTATTGGAAGATGGGTAGTGCAAAAGTTGTTAAGCGATCACCACAAGATTTGGGTTGTCGATGACTGCTCAAATGGAAGCGAAGAGAATATTAAAGAATTTATAGTAGATACAGAAAAAAAGATCTTTTTTTCTAAAGGGGATATAAAGGATAAGTCATTTATACAAGAAGTGTTTGAACAGCCTTTCGATCTTTGCTATCATTTAGCAGCCAGTATTAATGTGCAAGATAGCATTGATGATCCAGGGACAACATTTGATAATGATGTAGTCGGAACGATGAATGTACTACAGTTGTGTAAAGAACATAATGTAAAATTGGTTTTTATGAGCACATGTATGGTTTATGACCGTGCGGATGATGCACAAGGTATAACCGAGGTACATGCTACAAAACCAGCATCTCCATACGCAGGAAGCAAACTATCTGCGGAGAATATGGTACTTTCGTTTTGGTATGCATATGAACATCCTGTGGTCGTTGTTCGTCCGTTTAATACCTATGGGCCTTTCCAAAAAAGTTCGGGAGAAGGCGGTGTTGTATCCGTTTTTATTCAGAAAATGCTGAAAGATGAGCCCCTTTGTATTTATGGGGATGGTAAACAAACAAGGGATCTTTTATATGTGGAAGATTGTGCAGAATTTCTTGTAAGCTGTGGATATAATGAGAACGTCAATGGACAGATTATCAATGCAGGCACTGGGTACGATATTTCAATCAATGCATTGGCAGGTCTAATATGTAAAGATTCGTCAAAGATTCAACATGTAACGCATATTCATCCACAGAGTGAGATCATGAAGCTACAGTGTAATGCTTCAAAAGCAAGAGAAATGCTCGATTGGGCACCAAAAGTGTCGTTACAAGAAGGCATTGAAAAGACAAGAATCTGGATTGAAAATACAACAAAAAAGGAAGAAAAGCAATGAAAAAACTGGCAATCTACGGAGGACAACCCGTTAGAAGTACTTTTTTACCTTATGCCAAGCAGTTTATTGATGAGGAAGATAAAAAGGCAGTAGTAGAAGTATTAGGTAGTGATTATCTAACAACAGGACCTAAAATACAGGAATTCGAAAGACAATTTGCAGAATATGTCGGTGCAAGGTATGGTGTTGCAGTAATCAATGGGACAGCTGCATTGCATGCAGCTTGCTTTGCGATAGACATTCAAGCAGGGGATGAAGTCATTACGACACCCATGACGTTTACGGCAACCGCCAATAGTATATTGTATTGTGGAGGGAAACCGATATTTGCAGATATTGATCAGAATACATATAATATAGATATTTCAAAAATAGAAGCTTTAATTACAGAGAAGACAAAAGCGATTATTCCTGTCCATTTTACAGGACAACCTGTAGAGATGGAGGGTGTGCATACACTTGCACAAAAGTATAATTTGAAAGTGATAGAAGATGCTGCACATGCATTGGGGTCATTGTATAAAGGGGAAAAAGTGGGTGGACTATCAGATATGACAATATTTAGTTTTCATCCCGTAAAACATATCACGACAGGGGAAGGTGGTATGATTACAACCAATGACGAAGGGTTATATAAAAGACTACAATTGTTTCGTACCCATGGAATTACACGAGATCCGAATGTGCTGACAAAACAAGAAGGACCTTGGTACTATGAGCAGCAGGCGCTAGGCTATAATTATCGTATCACAGATATACAGGCAGCATTAGGTTGTAGCCAATTACATAAAATAGAAGTGTTTTTGCAAAGGCGAAAAGAGATTGTAGCAAAATATAATGATGCATTTCAAAATATAGAAGGTCTGGTGTTGCCTAAGCAGCTTCCCCACCTTCAATCAGCATGGCATCTATACGTGATCCAGATAGATCTATCAATGTTTGAAGCAAGCCGCAAAGAAATATATGAAGCACTTATAAAAGAGAATATCGGTGTAAATGTACACTACATTCCTGTGTACTATCATCCGTACTATCAAAAGTTAGGATACAAAAAAGGAATTTGTCCCAATGCAGAAGCTTTATATGACAGAATGATTACCCTACCCCTATTTTATGGTATAAGTGATCAAGATGTATCGGATGTAATTACAGCAGTACAAAAGGTGCTGCAGTATTATAAAATTTAGTAAATTTTTTTATGAAAAATCCGATATATATAATAGTTGAATAGTACCTTTGTATATTTTTGATGGTACAGTAGAAACAGGAAAAAAAGTAGTGTTTTGAGGGAAGGGAGTGGGAAATATGGATCGAATGAGAATCAGCGGACTGAATTCTGGCATGGATACGGACAGTATGGTAAAGCAAATGATGAAAATAGAGCAGTTTAAGGTGGATAAGATAAAAAAAGACAAGGTAAAACTAGAATGGAAAAAAGAAACTTGGGAAGGCATTAATACAAAGATATTTGATTTTTGGAGAAAAAATATTTCCGAAATGAGAATGCGAGGGACGTTTAGCAGTAAGAATGCATTAATAGGAAATTCAGATGTGGCTACGGTATCAGCAACAACGAATGCAACTAGAGGTTCCTATAATTTGGAAGTACAAACACTAGCATCTGGATCCTTTCTGGCGAGCAATGAACCCATTGACGATACTGTACCTGTATCTGCTGGAAAGTTTCAAATAAAAGGCACGACAACGGGAACATGGAAAGAAATAAACGTAAGTGAAGGTGAATCAATAGAGTCTATAGTGGGAAAGATTAATAAATCTGAAACTGGTGTTATAGCCACATATGATCGTGGTCTAAAAAGAATCTTTTTATCCACGGCAACAGGAGATGATAAAAAGATTGAATTAGAGAATACAGAAGGTAATATTTTAAGTGCGTTAAAACTAGGAACTGAAAATGGAGTTGATGGTGATGGTAACATCGTATTTGGAAAAGGATCTGCAGATGCAGGAAGTAGTGCTAAAATTCTTTTAAATTCACAGGAGTTCAAGTTTGATTCCAATAATATTACAATAGCAGGATTAAGTTTAAATCTCAAAAAAACAAACCAGGGGCAGGCAACTACAATTACTGTTTCGCAAGACACTGAGGGGATCTATAACAAAATAAAAGACTTTGTCGCTGCCTATAATGATTTGATCAAGGAGATCGATAGCAAATATACTGCTGTTTCAAAAAGAGGGATGGAACCTCTAACCAAAGAAGAAAAAGAAATGATGAAGGAAAAAGAAATAGAGGAATACGAAAAGATGATCAAGGACTCTCTTTTAAAAAGAGATAGCATCCTCCAAAATATTACCGGTTCCATGAGAACAATCTTAGGAACTGATGGATCAAAAGATCTGGATAGCAAGTTTAGAAACCTATCCCAAATAGGAATTGGAACGGGTGATTATACAGAGAAAGGGATGCTTCATATCTTTGGAGACAAAGATAACTCTGCACATGGTGATAAAGAAAATAAATTGATGG
>CALKRZ010000104.1 GCA_937989765.1 uncultured Clostridia bacterium
TTGTATCAAGTGGATTTGGCAAGATGAATATGGCTTCTGATGATTTTTATATAGTATATGAGGATAATGAAACGCTTGAGATATTGAGCAGTCTAATTTCAAATGCTGTTAAGCAGGTTGGTATTGTTAATATGGCTCAACCAGAGTATGATTTAGGAATCATTTATACAAATGGCAATAAACAAGGTTATCATTTGTGGGTAGGTGAAAAAGGGGAAAAAAGCACTTTAATGAAAGTTGATGATACTCACACTATTTATACTGTTTCAGAAGAAATGACAAATAAATTAATTGATTTAGTTCAATAATATTTCACATTAGACCTCTTGCACGAGGTCTTTTTATATTATTAAGATAAATATTTATATAGCGAACTTACTTAATCTAATGGACTTAATGCCCTATTTCCTTACTAAAGCAAAAGTTTTATAAGATTTCCAAGCATCAGAACAAAGTACCGTATAAGTCTTCCAACAACTACAAAATCGCGCTTGTGCAAAGGGAAAGTTTACTTGAAATCTAGGATGCACTCCTTTGTTGCAATTATTTACAGATTTATATAGTTACCTTCCCGACCACCTGCTTTTCAGAGATATGGTAAGGCAACTATAGCAAGCAATCACATTTTTTTAAGATTGCTAGAAAAACATAAAGAATCCAGATATAAATAGTACACCATATACGATTTGAGTAAAGTAAATATCTTTGATTCTATGATGGGCCCAGTTTCCGAGTATTGCTCCTGCTATTAGAAATGGAAGGGTAAATAGGAGGAGCTTCCATACAGCGAATGTCATCACACCACGGATCATGTTTTGTGCAACAATCACTGTGTTTAAAGATACCCAAAGCATACAAAGGGTAGCTCTGAAATTATTTTTGTTAGGCAGGGCTTTGGTGGCATAAATCACAACTAAAGGACCTCCTGAGCTAAAAGCACCGTGAATACATCCTCCGATGAATAAGATCACATTCATAATAGGTGCAGGTAGATTGATTTTTTTAGTATGAGGCTTACATGAAACATATAAACCCCGAGCAGAAACAAAGATCATGAATAAGGCTAATATTTTTTTTAACACTCCTTCGGGTAAATAAGAAAAAAGAAAAATCCCAACAGGAACACCTGCACCTACAAAAGTAACGATTCTAAAAAATTCTTTCCATATGATCTGCTTTTGATCTATAATAACAATATATAGAGCAAGGAGTAAAGCCAAAAAAACTAAAGTAGGTACTGCAGTTTTGATACCAACAAGCATAATGGCAAAGGGAAGTGCTAGTACAGTACAGCCAAAACCAGTAATGCCTTCTAAAAAATGAGTCATGAATACCACGATTCCAAATAAAAGAATAATCCATAATTCCATGAAAAGACCTCCTGAGAAAATTGTAAAAAAAAGGTGTTTATGAAAGGCATTGATTTATGGTAGAATTAAGATGTAAAACAGTGAAAAACCTCCTTTTGTAATAAATTAAAAGATTTAATCAAATATATTATACAATATTTTTTGCTGAAAAACAATGGTTTGTTTGACGATAAGTTGTCTGATAAGATAGGATTAAAACAATTGAATGGAGCAGAAGAGGGGGAAAATGAAATGGTAAGAAATAAAGGGATCAATATGTCAACCATCAAACAAGAAAATCGTGCATCCATTCTGAAGATATTAAAAACTAATGGAGCAGCGTCAAGAAAAGACATTGCAGATATCATCGAATTAACACCAGCAGCAGTGACGATCATTGTGAATGAAATGATTCAAGAAGGCATTATTAAAGAAGTGGGCCAATTAGAGGAAAAGGATAAACGAGCTGGAAGAAGAAAAATGCTTCTAAATATCGAGTATTCTTATAAACATGTGATAGGGATTAATATCGAGTCAGACAAGGTGAGTATAGGCATTGCAAATCTTAATGGGCAGATCATCCATCATCACGTCATGCAGCTAGATAAGACCATTGCGCCAACACAATTTTTAAAAAAAATAGCGAGCACTTGTATGAAAATTTTATGGAAACAAAATATCGTGAGGGAAAATGTGATTGGCGTAGGGGTCGGGATTGTAGGGAGAGTAGACTTAGTCTCTGGAAGTAGTAAACATGCTTATGGTTTGTGGAGAGAGGAAGTAGAAGTAAAAAGGACATTGGAACACGCATTAAGCATACCCGTTGTGATTGATAATAATGTTCGAGCGCTTGCTTTGGCAGAAATGGAGTATGCCAGTGAAGGAAATTTGGACAATATGTTATTTGTCAAATGTGGTCCTGGGATCGGATCTGCTATGATTATCAATCGAGAGATCTACTATGGAACCCACAGTATGGCTGGGGAAATAGGACATATGGTGATGGATGATGATGGACCTATATGTAAGTGTGGGCAAAGAGGGTGTTTAGAAGCGCTTGCCTCTCAGGAAGCCATGATCAAAAGATTATTGAATGATTTTTCCAAAGAGAATATGCCGATTTTATATGCCTTAACGCGTGGATGTAGAGAGAGTATATCTTTTGCAAATATGGAGCTTGCTTATGAAAGTGGAGAAACAATGCTACAATCTATTATTGATGAAGCCACTGCTTATCTGGCGAGAGGCATTGTGAATGTGATTCGTGTATATGATCCGAAGAAAGTCATTTTATATGGAGAAATATTTAAATGGCCTTTATTTCATGCTCGCGTACTCTATAGACTACGGCAAATCATTTCGGATGATATTTTACATGAACTCATTGTCATCAGTAGTTTAGAAAGTGAGTCAGATTGTATTGGAGGCATTGCTTTAGCCATTCGCACCTATTTCTATAAAATAGGTGGAATGAACACGCATGATTTGATTAAAAAAATTAATTTATAAGTTTTTGTAAAAAACCGAAATAAAAAGGGTTGAAATAAAAAAATGTTGTTATAATGCACAAATATTAGCCTGCGTCGATAAAAAAAAGAAGCAACATGAACATTTATATTGACACAAGATCAAAAATGGTATACTGTATAGCTATAGGGGTTGTTTTTTAACTCTATTAATTAAAAGACTTAAATAATTTTAGCAAAAAATGAACAATCTAAAAACATAAGGGGGGGTTGAGAAAGGTTTTTCAATCAGTATTGGTGTTCAAAAAGACTAAAATCATTAGGGGGTAATAGAGTATGAAGAAAAAATTAGTAAAAATGATGGCAATTACGATGCTTGCAGTATTTACTTTGGTTGGATGTGCTGGAAATAATGCTACCAAAACAGATAGCAGTGCTACACCAGCCAAAACCGACACAGCAAAAAAGGAAGACGCTCCAAAGGTAGACGCAGCGAAGGAATATGTCATTAACTTTCCATCTATATGGGTAGGGAAAGACTCTAAAGCAAACATGATGAACACATTGATTGAAGAATTTAATCAAGCCAATGCAGGAAAGATTAAAATCGTCGTAGAAGAAATCGCAGACTATGATGCCTATACAGACAAAATGAGAACAAATATAGCAGCAGGTACCGTGCCAGATATTTTTACATTCAAACATGGAGCACAAGCGGATTTATACTTTAAGTCAGGCAAGTTAATGGATTTAACACCTTATATGAACGAAGGATGGAAAGATCAATTTTTAGGAGATGCCATCAATGCGGTTACATTTGATAGTAAAGTGATGGCTGTTCCTTATGAATTTGGTGTTACACCCGTCATGTATAATAAAGCTTTATTTGAAAAAGCAGGTGTGATGGAGTTCCCAAAAAATTACGATGAATTTTTTGCAGCGTGTGATAAGTTAAAAGCAGCGGGCATTACACCTATGAGTCAAATGACAGGAGCCAATGCATGGACTTCTATGCTATGGTATTCTCAATTAGTACATTCCATCGGTGGTCCAGATGTATATAAAAATGGATTTGATGATCCAGCATTTGTAGAAGCAGCAAGAGTAATGCAGAAAATGTTCAAGTACACAACGGACGATGCAGTGGGTGCGACAGCAGCTGTAGCAGGTGGACATTTCTTAACTGGAGAAACAGCGATGTTAATGAACGGACCTTGGTTCATCGGACGGATCAAAACCGAAGGTGCTAATAATATGTATGAAAGTGTAGAAGCAGCACCAGCCCCTTATTATGCAGGTGGTAAAGGACAGCCAGGTGGATATATTGGATTTATCCAAGCAGATATTGGAGTTGCAAAACAAGATGATCCAGGCAAAGAAGAAGCAGTGATTAAATTCTTAAAATACATTACAGAACCAGAAAATGTAAAACGCGTTTCTTTAGATAGTGGTGCTTTATTTGTAGTAAAATTTGATCTAGGAAACGAAGTGGAAAGATTACAAGGTCAAATGAATGCACAATTAAATGCTGCACCTTATGCCATTCCACATTTTGAAGCTTCTGTAAAACCAGGAGTAGCAAGTGAATTTCCACAAGCTTTATCCGGTATGATTTTAGGTGAATTAACACCAGAACAATTCGTAGAACAACTAAAGGCTGCAGACCAAATGTAATTTGCTCTTTGGATGTGAGAAGGGCAGTCTTCTCACATCTTTTTTTTATCACAAAGTCATAGAACATTTGTAGGAGGTAAAGCAGTGGGAAGTAGATTGACACGACATGATAAAATCGGAATTGCGTTATTTTTGATTCCAGCAATAACCTTATTTATTGCATTTTTTGTGTATCCTGTGGGCTTCGTTATTGTGACTAGTTTCATGAAATGGGATGGAATTGGAGAAGCAGAATTTGTGGGTATCAAAAATTTCAGTACTATTTTAGGAGATAAAGTATTCATACGTGCTATTCAAAACAATATATGGTGGTCTCTATCTGGAGGGTTTATCCATGTACCGATGGCTGCTTTGGTAGCCATGGTTTTATCAAAAAAACCCAAAGGATGGAAGTTTTTTCGAACTGTTTATTTCTTTCCAAATATTATCTCCGTCGTAGCACTTGCCATGATGTGGATGGCAATATACAATAATCAATACGGTGCATTAAATGCAATTCTTGGTAAAATAGGGCTTCAAAGTTTGCAGAATAACTGGTTAGGACAATTGGGTAGTGCATTTCCAGCTCTGATCATTCATTGGATTTTTAATATCGGGTATTTCATGGTGATTATACTAGCTCAAATATCTACGATTCCACAGGATTATTATGAGGCAGCTGAAATCGATGGAGCGGACGGTATTAAAAAAGATATTTTTATTACATTACCCTTGATCAAAGGGGCTATCTTAACTTGTATGACATTATCTATGGTCAGCGGGTTGAAACATTTTGAGTCTGTTTTTGTCATGACCAATGGGGGCCCTGCCAATCGTACCATGATGCTGACACTATACGTGTATAATCAATTAAGAAACTTCCGTTATGGCTTGGCAAATGCAGCAGCAGTTGTTTTAATTATTATTGGTATTTGTGCCATTGTAGGATTAAACAGACTATTTAGTATAGACTTCAAAAAAATAGGTAGGAAAAAAATTAGTACTGGGGGGGTGAAGTAGATGATCACCAAAGCAGATACAGTCGCAATACCCCTTAAAACAGAGAGAAGAAAAGAAATTACACCCGTAGATACACTAAAAAAATTCTTTATGTGGTTTGTGATTATTTGGTTTACGATTTTCACATTGATGCCAATGATTTGGCTTGTGGTCTCTTCTTTTAAAACAAATACAGAATTGGTGAGTTCACCATTTAGTTTACCCACCAAATGGCAATTTCAAAACTATATCAATGCATTCCAAGTATCAGGAATCGGTAAGATGCTACTTAATTCATTGATTATTAGTATCATTGCTACTGTGCTCAATATGATGGTTGCATCTATGGCATCCTTTTCCTTATCTCGTTTTCAGTTTAAGATGCGAGAATTAGTATTCGGAACGATTATCATTGGGATTTTGATTCCTATTAATGCCTTGATGGTGCCTTACTTTACCTTGATTAATAAATTGGGTATTTATGATAAGCATGTAGGATTAATTTTAACATATGCAGCGATCGGTCTTCCCATATCCACCTATATCATTAGAGGGTTTATGAGTGGGTTGCCTGTGGAATTAGAAGAAGCGGGAATTATTGATGGATGTAATTTTTATGACCGATTCTTTAAAATTATCCTTCCCCTTTCAAGAACAGGTATTGTTACAGCAGCTACTTTCCAATTTTTATTCTCTTGGAATGAGTTTATCTATGCCATGCTGCTTACATCTTCTCAAAATGTTAGAACGATTCAGGTGGGGATTCGCTATTTCTCTAACCAGTTTACAACAGATTATACATCTATGTATGCAGCCATTGTAATCAGTATTGTACCTAGTATCTTAGGATATATTTTATTCCAAGAACAAATTATTTCTGGCTTAACACAAGGTGCAGTCAAAGGATAGGTAGTTATGATATAGTAAAAATTTTTGCACGAATTAATTAAAACTGTTAATTAATTACTGAGGAGGGTTTATATGAAATATTTTTTAGATAGTGCTAAGATTGATGAGATCCGTTATGCGTATAAAAACTGGGGGATTGATGGAGTGACTACCAATCCTAAGCATATTAAATTGAGCGGAAAACCATTTTTGGCTGTATTAAAAGAATTGGCAGATGAATTTGAAGGCATTGATTTCCCTATCTCTGTGGAAATCAATCCTCATCTAGAGAAAGCCGAAGATATGATCATACAAGGCAAACAAGTGGCAGCACTGTCCAAAAACTTTGTCATTAAAATTCCTTGCACAGAACAAGGACTGATCGCAGCAAAAACATTGCAAGAAGAAGGGATAGATACAAATGTAACATTGGTATTTTCTCCTTGCCAAGCCATCCAACCGGGAAGAATGGGTGCGAAATTTGTATCTCCTTTTGTGGGGTGGAAGGAAAATAGTGGAGAAGACTGTACGCAATATATCCAAGATATCGTAGACATCTATGCTATGTATCAATTTGAAACAGAAATTATTGTGGCTGCGTTACGAAATGGAAAACAAATCGCAGATGCGGCAAAAGCAGGGGCAGATATTGTTACTTGTGGGTTCCAAGTATATCAAGACAGTTTCTATCATCCATTCACAGATTATGGCTTAAATGTATTCCGTGGAGCTTGGGATGAAACAGAAACAGGGGATCTGTAGAAAGCCAATAAAGGGGGTACGCAGGTACCCTATTTGTAGATATATGACTTGTAACTAGAACGATTTAGCGTAGAAAAGGATGGTGTATGAGATGAAACAGGGAGTAAAAATAGGGATTGTATGTTTGGCAAGAACCACATTTGACTATATGGCTGCAAGAGATATTTATGATAGAATCAAAGGGGAATTAGAACAAATTGAAAATGTAGAATATACATTTGTTCCTGAGTTAGTCATAGAAGTGGATGAAGCAAAAAAGGCAGCTTCACAATTAGTAGCAAAGAATGTAGATGCAGTGGTAGTCATTAGTGGCACATTTCATTTAGGGCATCTTGTACTAGAAATCGATAAAGTAGTAAAAAAACCAATCTTATTATGGGGACTCAATGAATTACCCTATAATGGAGGTAAAATTAGACTGAATTCCGTATGTGGTGTGAATCTAAATGCATCCAATCTTTATAAATCCGGAAACCGCCAATATCATGCCATTATTGGAGATAAAATCGATGAAGACTGGATTGATGCCATCCGAATCAGAGCCGCATTCCAAGAGGCACATCTGGGGATCATAGGATACCGCGCACATGGATTTTTTAATCTAAATATCGATGAACTAAATACGTATCATGAAACAGGGATTTTAATTGATCATTTTGAACTTCATGAAGTATTTGATGTGGAACTTACTGAGGAAGAAGTACAAGAAAAGAAAAAAGAACTCACAGAAGTATTTGATGTATCTGGCATTACAGAAGAACAATTGCACAAGGTGGGCGCATTGAGTGCGAAATTCAAGAAGTTTATGAATCTTCATGGATTATCTGGATTAGCCGTTCGCTGTTGGCCAGAATTTGCTAGGGATTTTGGCATTTCCCCTTGTGCAGCCATGTCTCTTTTACAATCCCAAGGCTATATACTAGGCTGTGAAGGAGATCTAGAAGGAACCATGTCCATGATCGCGCATAAAGCAGTCGGAGGAGAAACTCCTTTCTTGGCTGATTTATCCCAAGTAGATTTGGAAGAAAACTTTGCCCTGTTGTGGCATTGTGGAGTGGCACCTTGTAATCTGTGGGATGGAAAATGCACCCGTGCGCTAGATACTTACTTTGCGGGTGGTAAAGGAGTTACGGCAGATTTTGTAATGAAAGATGGAGATTTTACCATGATGCGTCTTGATTCTTCTCAAGGTAAATATCGCGTATTTATGCAAAAAGGAAAAGCAGTCCCTATGGATAAATTATTAAAAGGAACCTATGCAAAAGTTGTATTTGAAAAATCCGTTAAAGATGTTTTAAATACTGTCATTAATACAGGCGTAGCGCATCATGTATCGATGGTATATGGTGACTTTACAAGACCATTTGAAATATTGGCCAAAATCAATGGGTGGGAGTTAATACAATAAATAGCGTGAGCCTAATAGGATCCAAGTAATCTATGTAAGGAAGTGTAAAGTATGATTATAGAGTACATTCAAGAAAAAAATTCTCATATACGCATTCATAGCATAGAAGCAGATACATTTCGTCCGTATGGACGCGTCTTAACACAGTATGATTTTTCACCCCTCATTCGTTATATGGAAGAGAATATACAAATACCTACAGAAGGAAATATATATGTAGCTTCTGATGAGCAGATGGAAAGAATGGATGTATTTGATCAGCTGCAGCAGGCATTTTATGGTGAAATGCCCATCCAAATCGGATACTGCAATGGGAAAAATAGTACACTCAATGGACTGGAATATCATAAAGCAAGTGAAATCAATGTGGCTGTGACAGATCTCGTTTTATTACTAGGCAAAGTACAGGATATTGATCAAAATCAATATGAATCAAAAAAAGTAGAAGCTTTTTACATTCCCAAAGGCACAGCGGTAGAATTATATGGCACCACACTTCATTTTGCACCCTGCAAAGTAGAAGCTGAAGGGTTTAAAGCGGTAGTCATACTGCCGAGAGAAACCAATCTAGGAATTGAATCTAGAGACAGACAACAAGGAGAAGATCAGCTGCTATTTGCCAAAAACAAATGGCTTTTGGTTCATCCATCCAGAAAAGTGCTCGTGGAGCGAGGCGCCCATATTGGAATTATAGGTGAAAACATTGAAATTAAGTAAGGTCAGAAATCAAACTCCCAAGAGTAAGAAAGGAGTGTAAAGCAATGAATAATAGTTTTACCTATTTTATGCCGACGAAGATTCAGTTTGAATGTGGTGCTGTCAAGAAATTAGGCGAGCATGTGAGCGGTGAAAATATTTTAATCGTGACGGATCCATTCTTATATAAAATAGAGGTAGCACAACAAATGGCTGGGTATATACAGGGAAAGAATGTTCACATATTTAGTGAAGTAGAACCAAATCCATCAGGGGAAACAGTAGATCTGGGGGCGGCACTTGCAAGAGAGATTAAAGCAGACTGCATCATTGGGATTGGTGGAGGAAGTTCGTTAGACACTGCGAAGGCGATTAGCTGTTTGATTCATAGTGAAGGAAGTATTTATGATTATTTTGGTGGAAAAAAACAGCTTCTTCCTAGAGTGGCAAAGCTTATCTGTATACCGACTACGGCGGGTACAGGCAGTGAAGTAACCAATGTAGGCGTATATACAGATAAAAAAGTAGGGGCCAAAATGCCTATGGTCACCCCAGAATTTTGGCCGGATCTTGCCATTGTAGATCCTGAGCTTACGTATACACTTCCCTTATCTGCTACGGCTTCTACAGGGATGGATGCTTTCTGTCATGCAATAGAAGCGTATTGGAATATTCAGTCCCAACCGATGTGTGATTTTTTGGCCATGGGCGCGATGGAATTAATCATTCAAAACATAAAGACCGTCTGTTATGAGCCGAGCCATATAGAAGCAAGGAAAAATATGGCGATGGCAAGTATGATGGCAGGGGTAGCCTTTAGTCAAACTAGAACAACAGGAATCCATGCTCTGAGCTTTCCATTAACCAATCTATATGGGGCCAACCATGGGACGGCTTGTTCTATCACTTTGCCAGCCTTTATCAAACTGAGCTATGAAGGTGCCAAGGAAAAGATGGACAAACTCTTGGGTTATTTAGGATTTAATGATATAGTTAAATTTGCACAATATATAGAAGATCTATTAAAGGATATAAAAATGCCTACAAGGCTTTCAGAACTAGGCATTAAAGAAGAAGAAGTAGAAAGAATCGCTGAAATAGGTATGAAACCCAATATTATGTATCTAACCCCTGGGGAGATATCGAAAGAAAAAATCCATCATTTGTTACAATCTATACTATAAGGTAAATCAATGAGCAAGGAGTGGATCATGTGAATCATAAAGTACAGGAATTACAAGCTAGAGCCAAGGAAATCAGGAAGCTTACGATTGAAAGTATCGGTAAGTTAGGGATTGGGCACATCGGAGGAAGTTTAACCTTAAGTGAAGTATTAGCGGTATTATACTTTGACACCCTGCGGATCGACCCCAAAAATCCAAAAATGGAAAATCGAGATCGATTTATATTATCCAAGGGACATGGTGGGCCAGCTGTGTATGCCACACTTGCCCTTAAAGGTTTTATTGATATGGATGAACTGGATACTTTAAATAAACTCAATACGAATCTTCCCAGTCACTGTGATATGAATAAGACCACAGGGGTGGATATGACAGTAGGTTCTTTGGGGCAAGGATTTTCAGCAGCAGTAGGCATGGCAGTCGCTGCCAAACTAGATAAAAAAGATTTATATGTATATGCCATCATTGGAGATGGAGAAAGCCAAGAAGGGCAAATATGGGAAGCTGCCATGTTAGCAGGCTCAAGAAAATTAGACAATCTGATTGCATTTACGGATTATAATAAGATGCAGATAGACGGATATTGTAAGGATGTCAATGGACTGGATCCTTTAGACAAAAAGTGGGAAGCTTTTGGTTGGGATGTACATGTGGTGGATGGTCACGATATTACTGAGCTTTTAGATGCCATACAAAAATCACAAAATACCAAGGAAAAACCTTCTATGATTATCATGAATACGATCAAAGGCAAGGGTGCTTATTTTTGTGAAAATCAAGTAGGATCTCATAATATGCCTGTCACAGAAGAAATGTGGAAAAAAGCAGTAGAAATGTTAGGATAGGAGATGAGTCAGATGGCTTTGGAAAATAAAGAAATGAGAGAAGTGTATGCAGATCTTTTACTAGAATACGCCGCAAAGGATGATCGACTAGTCATCGTGGAAGCAGATCTTATGAAAGCTGTAAAAACTACAATATTTGGACAAACATATCCAGAGAGAACGATCAATGTAGGGGTGGCTGAGGCCAATATGATTTGTGTGGCGGCAGGCATGGCAGCGATGGGAAAAGTACCCTTTACCCATACATTTACCCCTTTTGCCACAAGAAGATGCTGCGATCAGGTAACTTTATCCGTAGCGTATGCAGGCTTACATGTAAAGATGGTAGGAAGTGACCCAGGTGTTACAGCAGAGCTCAATGGGGGAACGCATATGAGCATGGAAGATGTGGCGATCATGAGAAATATCCCCAATATGCTGATCTTTGAACCCACAGACGGAGTCCAGTTAAGAAAAGCATTCCCACAGATCATCGACCATGAGGGACCTGTATACATGAGGCTTTTGAGACTGCAGCCAGTCAGTGTTTTTAGTGAAGACGATGAATTTACATTAGGTAAAGCCATCACCCTACGAGAAGGCAAAGACGTTGCTATTATAGCATACGGTATCATGGTAAGCGAAGCCTTAGAAGCAGCAGAAATCTTAAAAAATGAGGGAATCGATGCAGCTGTGATCAATATGCATACGATTAAACCACTAGATGAAGAAACGGTACTGAAAGCTGCCAAGGAAACGGGTGCTATTGTCACTGCTGAAAATCACAGCATACTCAATGCATTAGGGTCGGCAGTAGCAGAATTTTTGGCAGAAAATTATCCTACACCGATGCAAAGAGTGGGTGTCAGAGATCATTTTGGAGAAGTGGGCAAAAGAGAGTTTTTGATGGAAAAATATGGATTGAAAGCAGCAGATATAGTGGTAGCGGCAAAAAAAGCCATTGAAATGAAAAAATAAGATCAAGGAGGCTGTTATGAAGAAACTTGTCATGAAGAAGCTTGTCATAGGTTCTGATAAATCAGGGTTTTTATTAAAAGAAGCGATCAAAAAGCATCTTACCGAACAAGGATATGAAATAGAAGATTGTGGGACACTGGATATGGAAGAACCAAAGCCATATTTTCAGGTAGCACCCATTGTAGCCCGAAAAGTACAAAGTGGGGAGTATGAAAGAGCTATATTAGTCTGTGGAACAGGGATGGGCATGGCGATCGTGGCCAACAAGTTTAAAGGCATCTATGCGGCAGTCGTGGAAAACACGTATGCAGCAGAAAAATGTAGAGCGATTAATAATGCAAATATTTTAACCTTGGGTGGTTGGATTACCGGTGAGTTTGTAGGGTGTGAAATAGCAGATCGGTTTTTAAATACAGATTTTACACAAAATCTGGAACCTTGGAGACAAGAGTTTTTAAGAAATGCAGACCAAAAGGTAAAGGAACTAGAAGAAGAAATCTATTAATCCTATTTGTTGCAATGCATTCAGAGGAGGAGTACTATGGAGCAATATAAGGGAAAACTACACGAAACTGCAGTAAAATTTCCAAGCACAGATATTTGGAGCGATACTTGTGCAGTGAAGGATCTACAGTATGCCCTAGAAAGAGGGGCGGTCGGTGCTACGACCAACCCGATCATTGTGAGTGCAGTGATCAAACAAGAACTCAGCATCTGGGAAAAACGAATCAAAGAAATAATTGCTGAAAAAAGTACTTTTTCGGAAGAAGAAGTGGCGTGGGCGATTATTGAAGAGATGGCAGCAGAAAGAGCAAAACTACTCTTACCTATTTTTGAACAATACAAGGGCAAAAAAGGTCGGATATCCATTCAAACCAATGCAAAATATTATCGAAACTGGAAAGCCATGACGGCTCAAGCGATTCACTTTAATGCTCTAGGAGAAAATATGCAGGTGAAGATGCCAACTTGTGCAGCAGGGATCAAAGCATTTGAAGAAGTAACCTATAATGGTGTAAGTATTAATGCCACGGTTTCTTTTACTGTAGCCCAAGCAGTAGCCGTAGCAGAAGCAGTAGAAAGAGGACTAAAGCGAAGGGAAGTGGAAGGACTTTCTGTAGACGATATGGCACCGGTTTGTACGATTATGATTGGCCGAACCGATGACTGGCTCAAGGAAGTGGTAAAACGGGATAATGTGATGATTGACCCAGAATGTCTAGAGTGGGCTGGGGTGGCAGTGATGAAAAATGCATACCGCATCTTTAAAGAAAGAGGCTATCGAACCCGTCTTCTTTCAGCGGCTTATAGAAATCACTATCATTGGTCTCAGCTCGTGGGTGGAGATCTAGCGAT
>CALKRZ010000105.1 GCA_937989765.1 uncultured Clostridia bacterium
CGCAGCTGTAATCATATCGAGCATATCAATCGTAATAATGGAGTCCGTCTTGAGACTGGCAATGACTTGCTCAGTGTATTTTGCTTGAATGCGAACCTCTCCTAGCTGATGTTTGACTCGCTCCAAGTCACCAAATTTAGGATGAGATATTTCTGTATTTATTTGTCTTAAACTATTTTCTTTGGCAGAAATGATCGTAAAAGGAATCAAAGCTACAAGTGTCCATATGACGAGTATTACAGCAGAGGTCACGTATATGATTCTTTTTACTTTATGTAATTTTTCTGCTAGGAGGATATGTTGGGGAATCAAATTAATATCTTTCAAAAAACCACCTCATTCAGTTGCTTTAAGTATCACACAGTTATACACATCAACGATTTGTAAGTCCTAAGGCATTTACAAGATATAAAAAATCATCTTCGAAATTTTTAAGGCCTTTAAATCGAACACTGGAAAAATCATTGCCTTTAAATGTAGGAATATTAAATACCTTGGTAATATATCGATCAAGATTTTTAAGATATCCACCACCACCTATGAGGTAGATCGTCTTTATTTTGAACTTTGATTCCCTAGAATATAAAAATTCTAGAAAACGGTTGATTTCCTGCATTAAATTATTATCGATCGCGGGTTTGATGGTTTTACTAATATAACCACCGTACAAGTCATCTTCATACTGTTCTTCATCCTCATAGATGGCAGCATATTTTTTCTTGAAAGATTCTATCTCATTAAAATCTGAGGTGCCAAATTGATTGGCAATCGCATAATTGATTTCAGAAAAACCATAAAAAATAGCTCTACTAAACAGAACTACTCCTTGGGAAAGGATTGTCACTGTAGTAGTTTGTCCCCCTATATCTAGGATCATGACAGCTTGAGCTGATTCATCTTTTGGTGAAGCTGTTTTTTCTACAAACATTTTGGAGATAGAGTTTGATAATATATCGATGGCTTTTACGGGTAGATTTAATCTATCAAGTAATTCAATCGATTGGTTGATTAAGATATTAGGAACGGCCACAACCATAGCACTATATTTTTTGCCTTCTAGAGAATTAATTTCTTTTAATATTTTATAATCAGTATGGTATTCTGTTACATCGATAGGAAAAAATTCTTCTTTTTTAAATTCAAATGTCTTTTGAAGTTCTTTTTCATTCAGCAGTGGCATTTCCACATCACGCGTAATAATACTTGTCCCTTGTACCATGATCGCAGTATTCTTTTCTTGAAACCTCTTTTTTTTCATTAATTCATGAAGTGTATCTTGCACAGCATCCATATTGGTAATTGCACCGTCTCGTACAGAATTCTCGGGTGTGGGTATAATACCATAGTTCAGTAAGGTTAAGATTTTACCACTTTTTACAGTATGCACGATCTTTATATTGTTATTGCCGATTTCAATACCCAGAAGTGAGTTACTCACAAGTTTACCACCTTTCAACACATTCAGAAATCTTTATAAAAATTGATCACGGTAAAGTTCTTTCTTTTTTATACTGTAGAGATATTTCACCTTGAAGTATCAAGCTAGGAACCATTGGAGTTTCGTTAGTTTCTATCGTAATAATCAAGATCGTGTATGGTTGTAGTACATGCGGTTGCTTTGTTGCAATCCATATGTTTTTTATATCTTCTGAGAGAACATTCCCTTGATATAATAATTCACTTTGAGCCGTTTTAAATTCAAATTTGAGTTCATCAAATGTTCCTGCAATCGCTTTTTCTTTATAAACATTCAAAGTCTTTAATATTTCCTTTGGTTGTCCTGCTATAGGAGCTGGATCTATCTTATATTCATCGGCACTACGGATTTCAGATGTCATGAAATCCATGGCAAATCGAAGGTTTTCTAAAGCATTGGATTTTTCTTCCATCCTTTTGTAGTTAGAGCTAGCGATGAGCATGATCTGCATGACAAGGGTGATGAGCATGGAAAATAGGAATAAAGCGATCATAACTTCTATAAGGGTATATCCCTTCTGATTTTTTTGAAGTCGAATATGATGCATGCTTACATCCTACTTTCTTTAGATATTAGTTGGTACAGATGATGCTGAGAAGTCCGTGGTTAGGCAAATATATATATCTTCCAACAACTGCAAAATCGCACTCGTGCAAGGGGTGTTTTGTAGTTGGAATCTGGGACGCGCTCTTTTGTTGCAGTTGTTTCCAGATATATATATTTGCCTAACCACTAGTGTATAGTAGCGTAAGAGTGAGGAGCTTCAAAAAGTGTTTTTTCTACTTGTCCAACTTTCTACTGACCAACTTTCCAACCGTCCAACCGACCACTAAATTACGTGCATAGAAGTAAGCTATCTGTACTAGATACTTTTTTAGGGATCGGGTACAGGTTCTACATCTGTCAGGATGGTGCTACCTGTTAGAGGGTTGGGGATAATGTATTTGATTTGATTTGTACCTTCTAGTTTTAGGGTTAGCTTTATTTTTTTGATGGTATCATAGGTAAGGATGATGTCATCCTGTAGAACGACTTGAATACGTCCACGTCCATCAAATTCTAGCATTTTTATAGATCGCAGTTCCCAAACGTTTCCTGTGATTTTTTGTGCTTTGCCTAGGATCTCCACTTTGTTCAGATCTAGATCTGGTTCTGTAATGACACCATTGGTATGTACTTTGTAAGAAGGAGTGGGGTGCAAAAGCTCTATTTTATACGTTTTGAAGTGATCCCCATCTTTCACAACTGTGTTCGTTCTAGCCTCATAGCTTAGTTTGCGAATATCCAGACTTAATTGGTTGGATATACTTTTTAGTCGATTATTAAATACCATGCCCGTACTGGGTAATGCGATAGCAAGTATAAAGCCTATGATGGATAAGGCAACTAAAACCTCTGTCAAAGTCAATCCTTTAGCATTATTCAAATACTTCATGATGTACCCTTCTTTACCGATAAAGTGATAAATACCAACTCCATACTTGCTGTCCTACAAAAATAGAAATATAAGTTCCAAGTACCAAAAAGGGTCCAAAGGGAATGGTCGATTTTCTGCCTTTTTTCTTTAGGATAAGTAGAAATAATGCTACAACCCCTCCTGTTATACTCGCATAGAATAAAGTCAACAGCGTAAGGGATGAGCCTAGAAATAAACCTACTACAGCCATCAGCTTTAGATCCCCTGCCCCCATACCGCCCCGACTGAGGACGATAATGATGAACAAAGGCACTGCTCCTGCCAAAAAACCTAAAGATCCTTCCATGAGAGGGATATTAGATGCCAGAAGTACTGCCTGTGTCACCCGAAATAGGATGCCCACGATCAATCCGAAAAGAGTCAGTGTATTGGGGATCAATTGTGTTTTCAAATCAATCATGAATACAACGAGAAGTAAAGAACATAGTAGGCTATAAAAAAACATTTCTATAGAAGCACCAAATGTTATAAAAAGCATACCATATAAAAGTCCATTGATCAATTCTATAATGGGATATTGTATACTGATCTTGGCACTACAATATCTGCATTTGCCCTGTAATAAGATATGACTGAGGATCGGGAATAGATCAAACACCCCTAGGGCGTGTTTGCAATGGGGACATGAGGAGGAAGGGAATACGATGGATTGCTTTTGGGGGATACGGTAGATGCATACATTTAGGAAGCTGCCAATGATAGTACCGATGAATACTGCAATCATTATCTCCATAATTCAACTCCTATCATAAAAAATGGTTATCAACTTAGATTCATATTTATAGAGGTAAACGATAGATCAGATGAAAATCTGATCTATCGAAAAGATATTATGATATTTTTACATACGCAGCATCTTTTCCTGCCCAAGCTACGGCACCAGATTTTATAGTAGCATCAACGTCCGTTTGTGTTAAATCAATTTGAACTTTTCCAGCAGTACTGATAGTAAATTTAGCCTTGTCTATTTGAGGTGTGAAATCTTTTATTGATAATAATCCAGCAGTAACCAATTTGCCTCCTATTTTATCTACCGCATCTGGTGAGGCAGTAACTGTAATTACTCCTGCATCCGCTGCATCTATAGTTGACTTTTGATTCTCTGCCATCCATAGTGCCAATTGCTTTTCAATTGTTTTTGCTGATGCAATATCAGCTTTAAGGGAAGCTTTTTGTGTTGTACTCGTGAAGTTTGGGGCTACTACTGCTCCAATGATCCCAATAATAGCAATTACGATGATTAACTCGATCATAGAAAACCCTTTTTCATTTCTAAACATGTTCAAAAATTTTTTCAACATTTTCTTCTCACCCTTCTGTTTTTTATTTGTTTTTTTATTTCCCAACAACAAGATACCTTTTTCACCCCCTATGGCTTTTTGTATATTGTAGCATGCATTGATTATATATATAAAGGGAAAACTTTCTCCCAGTTATATTTCTACTACATCGCTTGCGATGCCAAACTAAACATAGGCAGTACGATTGCCATCATCATGCCACCGATGACAAGTCCCATGACGATGGTCATGAGCGGATTGATCGCTTGGGAGAGTTGTTCTACAGCTACCTCTACTTCCCCTTCAAAAAACTCAGCAGTTTTGGCTAAGATAGAGTCCAAGGCACCTGTTTCTTCGCCGATCCTTACCATGCTCGTAAGCATGGGAGGGAATATGGTAGATTCTTGTAATTGGGCTGCTAGGGAACTACCTTTTTTTAATTCGGCAATAGCACTATCCAAGAATTCTATTGCCACTGCATTATTCACGACTTTTTTGACCACTTCCATGGACTGTAATATGGGAATCCCAGCGTCCATCATGGTAGATAGCGTGCCTGCAAAGCTAGCAGTGATAATCTTCTTTTGCACAACTCCAATCATAGGGAGGTTAAGCACTGTTTGATCAAATATTTTTCTTCCTTGGGGATTACTTCTGAGTGCTTTCAGCCCTCCAAATACAGCGACCACAATGCCCGCAGGGATATACCACTTTTCTTGTAAAAAGTCACTAATGGCGAGGACAACCTTCGTAGGCATGGGGAGTTCGGCACCCGCCTCTTTAAACATCCCCACAAAATTAGGAATGACGAAAAGGAGCATACCCACTACAACGACTACCATTAGTACAAGGGTAATAACAGGCATGGTCATAGCACCTTTAATTTTTCGTTGGGTTTTCATTTCTTTCTCAAACTTGAGCGCCATCTGGTTCATGACTTTATCTAGGGTACCACTGACTTCTCCTGCTTCGATCATATTGATCAGAATAGGTGGGAAGTCTTTATGTTCTCTCATACATTCTGACAAGTTACGGCCTTTCTGTACTTCCTCGTAGATTTTACCTACCGTCTCTCGCAATGTGGGGTTTTCGATCTGCTTTCTCATGATATCTAAAGCAGCCCCGATAGAGATTCCAGCTTCGATGACCACGGAAAATTGCCTGCAGAATATGGCTAAGTCTTGTTTTTGAACCCTTGGTTTGAAGATGGACAGCTGAGAAATATCGGAATTAAAGGCTGTTTTTTGCTTTACTTCCATAGGAATCAGCTTGCGTTCTCTAAATATATTCTGGAGTTGTAATTCACTGGCAGCTTCAATCTCACCAACATTTAATGCGCCGTCGGTAGCTCTCGCTTTGTATGTATAGATGGGCACCAGCATACCTCCTTTAGGTAATATTTAATATCCGCTTAAGTCCTTCTACCTCTTGTGCATAAGTGGTCGCTTCTTCTAATGAAATGGTGCCTTTTTTGTATAGGGAAGCTAGTGACATATCCATCGTGTGCATCCCATATTTGGCACCCGTCTGTAGGATGCTATTGATTTGGTGACTTTTGCCTTCTCGAATCAGGTTGCTGATGGCTGGGGTAGTGACCATGATCTCTGTGGCAGCCGCCCGACCCTTTCCATCCTTTGTTTTGACCAATTGCTGAGACACCACCCCTTTGAGTACCACGGCTAGTTGTACTCTGACTTGTTCCTGTTGATGGGGTGGAAATACGTCAATGATTCGATCGATGGTTTGGGCCGCACCGATGGTGTGCAATGTGGACATGACAAAGTGTCCTGTTTCTGCGGCTGTGATGGCGATGGATATGGTTTCTAGATCCCGCATCTCTCCTACTAAAATCACATCGGGGTCTTCACGCAAGGCTGCTCTCAGTGCGGAACTGTAGGACTTGGTATCGGGGCCGATCTCCCTTTGATTGACAATACTTTTGTTGTGTTTGTGGAGGTATTCTATAGGATCTTCTAGTGTTAGCACATGGACTTCTCGCTCTCGATTAATCTTATCGATCATGGTGGCTAAGGTGGTGGATTTGCCACTGCCCGTAGGTCCAGTGACCAATACCAGTCCGCGGGTATAATTAGCCAAATCGGCTATCACTGGGGAAAGATTGAGCTGTTCCATGGTAGGGATCTTGACCGAAACCGATCGAAGAGCCGCCGCACAAGTACCCCGTTGACGAAATACATTCACGCGAAAGCGTCCAACTTCAGGCGCGCCATAAGAAAAATCTGTTTCTCCATTTTGATCAAATTGTTCCCTTTTTTTATCATCCTTTGATAAAAGCTGCATGACTAAATCCTCTGTATCAGGAGGAAGAAGCTTCGGTATATCTAGTGGTTTTAATTTGCCATTGATACGAAAAACAGGTGGAATGCCTACTGTAATATGGATATCAGAAGCCCCCGATTGAGATGCAAATGCCAATAATTTATCAATATTCATCGTTATCCCCTATTCATTAGAGTACGCAACATGATATAATTCTTCTATGGTGGTATTGCCTTCTAATACGTTGCGGCGGGTATTATCCCATAAAGTATGCATGCCATCTGAGACAGCTTGTTCTTTCAGTTCATCCACAGTCGCATTTCGAGCAATCATTTCTCTCATTTTAGCGGTGAGTACTAAGATCTCGTGTACAGCAATCCGACCTTTGTATCCTGTATTATTGCATGCTTGGCAGCCTTTTCCACGATAGACGACTGTATTAGGAGGAATTTTAAGCGCCAATATATCTTCATGAGATACGATGTCTTGTGTTTTGCAATTTTTACAGATCCTTCGGATCAAGCGTTGGGCAATCACGCCTTGGAGCGCTGTGGCCACCATGAAAGGTTCTACGCCCATATCAATGAGGCGGGTTACACAACTGGGCGCATCATTGGTATGAAGCGTACTGAGTACTAAATGTCCTGTGATGGCGGCTCTGATCGCGATCATACTCGTCTCACTATCCCGCATCTCACCGATCATGACGATATCAGGGTCTTGTCTCAAAATAGCCCGTAGGGCACTGGCAAAAGTGAGTCCTGCTTTGGTATTTACATGAACTTGATTGACACCATCAATCATATTTTCAACAGGATCTTCTACCGTAATAATATTCACATTGGGCTTGTTTAATTCTCTCAAAGCACTCGCTAATGTAGTAGATTTTCCACTTCCTGTGGGACCTGTGACTAAGATAACGCCATGGGGGTTTCGGAGTAAATTGGTGAATTTTTGTAAATCATCTTTACTAAAACCGAGCTGTTCTTTGGTAAGTGCCATGCCCGTACGATAAATCAGACGAATAACTACTTTTTCACCAAAAACAGTGGGTAATACATTGACACGGAGGTCTAATTGGTTATTGTCGATCGTAACACCGATCCGACCATCCTGAGGTATTCTTCGTTCTGCAATATTCATTTTGCCTAATATTTTGATTCTGGTAACAATGGCATTTAGTGCCGATATATCAGTTTTTAGGACTTCCTGCAGATGACCGTCCACCCTAAAACGCACTCTGATATATCCATCAAAAGGTTCTATATGAATATCACTGGCAGTTCTTCGGATGGATTGTTCTATGATCGTATTGACTAGTTTGACGGCTGGAGAATTTTCCACTTCAGTCTCTGACTGGGTGTCATCGTCAAATTGTGCTTGCTTCTTTTTCTTCTCTTGGATCTCTTTTTGAAATTCTGCGGCTAGATTTGCAGCTTTTGTAGCCCCATAATATCGATCAATAGCCGCTTTGACATCCGCTACTGTAGCGATGACGGGTACCACTTCCATTCGCGCTGTGATCTTTACATCATCGAGCGCAAATACATTGAGAGGGTCACTCATGGCTACGATCAGCTTACTTTCGTCAATACGAATGGGGATCAGCATATGTCGTCTTGCTAAATTCTCCGTGATGGTAGAAGCTGCTTTTTGTTCGATCTTATATTTAGATAGATCCACATGGGGAACCCCCAGTTGGAACTCTAACACTTCAAGGATACTCTGCTCGGTTACAAAGCCTTTTTCAACAAGGACTTCACCGATTTTTTTTCCAGTAAGCTTGTTTTCTTGTAGGGCAATCTGAAGCTGCTCTTGTGTAATCATATCCGCTTCGAATAGTAAATCTCCAAGCTTTTTCTT
>CALKRZ010000106.1 GCA_937989765.1 uncultured Clostridia bacterium
TTTAAGTTTACGAATCCAGCTTTGATTGCTTCTTTAATGAATTTTTCATTGAGTTCTTCTGTAGGAAGTACAAAAGGTATATTCATAAGGGAGCGGTCTTTGGGTACCACTGTACCTTTAAATAAGCTAGATGCATCTAAATAATCATATATATGTTGCGCTTTTTCGATATTGATTTGTTCCATAGCAGATACCCCGCCCTGCTCTTTCAGCCACTCAAATACCAATTTTGCCATATAGATGGCAAAGGTAGGAGGCGTATTGTACATAGAATCATTCTCTGCATGGGTTTGATAATTCAACATGGTGGGTGTTAGCTCTGCTGCATGACCGATCAGATCTTCTCGAACGATCACAACAGTCACCCCAGATGGACCAATATTTTTCTGCGCGCCTGCATAGATTAGTCCAAATTTGGAGACATCGTATACTTGAGACAATATACAAGAGGACATATCTGCTACCAAAGGAACAGCGCCTACCTCTGGAATGGATGTAAACCGTGTTCCGTAGATCGTATTATTGGGTGTGATATGGAAATAATCGGCATCTGCACTAAAGGTAGTGGAATCTAATTCTGGTATGTACGTAAAGGTAGAATCTGCAGAAGAAGCCACTACATTCACTGTTCCGTATCTCTTTGCTTCCTGCATTGCTTTTTTTGCCCACATCCCTGTAATGACAAAATCTGCTTTTTTGCTATTTCTAAATAAATTCATGGGGATCATGGAGAACTGAGTAGAAGCCCCCCCTTGTAGAAACAACACTTTATAGTTGGATGGAATATCCATCAGTTCTCGGAGAAGCTTTTCTGCTTCCTCGATGATGCCCATGTACGCTTTAGACCTGTGACTCATTTCCATGACTGACATTCCGGCTTCTTGATATGTTACCAATTCTTTTTGCGCTTTTTCCAATACTGGCAGTGGCAACATAGATGGCCCTGCAGAAAAATTATACACTCTTTGCATACTGTCCCCTCCTAAATAGATGCTCATAGTATTTTGATATATAGACTTACAGCATTCAAATTATTTGAATGCTGTTATTCTACTCTTGTTTCTGCTTCTCAAACATTTACTAGATAAATGTATTAATCCGATTATATACCAAAAGTTAAATCTTAGTCAATCTTTAATCTGAATATTATATAAAAAGAATGTCTTTTTTATCTTTGTTTCATAGTAAAACAATAGACGAAGAATCTCTTCGCCTATTAGGATGCCTTAAATAGTTATTTGTAATAATTCAAGGTTTCGTACGTAATAGACTCTCCCTTAAGCAGTACTCCATATGCCATCAAGTATGCTTCCACTGTATCCATACAAGTAAAGCAGGGTATTTTATACTGTACGCCTGCATTTCGTATATGAAATCCTTTACGCGCGGGATCTTTACCCACTGTGGGCGTATTGATTACCATACAAATATCCTGTTGCTGCATTTTCATATGGATATTTTCTATGTCTTGCTTTTGTACCACTTCCATATCAAAACCAAAATCTGCATAGTATGCTGCACTGCCTTCTGTGGCACAAAATGTAAAGCCTAAAGATTGAAGTTTTTGAAGACTTTCTACTGCCCCTTGTTTTTCCTTGTCACTGATCGACACTAAGATTTTACCGGGGTCTGGGAAGTGATATCCTGCTCCTTGTAGCGCTTTGAGCATCGCTTTATCATATTCTGTATCAAGACCCAACACTTCTCCTGTAGATTTCATCTCTGGAGTCAAGGCGACATCTACATCATGGAGTTTCTGAAAGGAGAATACAGGTGCTTTTACAGCGATCAAACGAGTATTCGGTAGTAGTCCCGTGCCACATCCTAGTTCCTTTAGTGTTTCTCCTAGTATGACTTTCACTGCCAAATGAACCATAGGCACTTGGGTGACTTTACTAAGTATAGGTACTGTCCTGGATGCACGTGGATTTACCTCAATCACGTAGACCTGTTCCTCTCGAACTACAAACTGAATATTCATAAGTCCTCGCACCTGTAGTGCCTTGGCAATCTTTCTCGTGTAAACGACTAGCTGATCTAGTACAGCCGTAGAAATCGTCTGGGGAGGATATACCGATATACTGTCTCCAGAGTGTACGCCTGCCCTTTCAATATGCTCCATGATCCCAGGAATTACAATATCGATTCCATCCGATATGGCATCTACTTCTACTTCTTTCCCTAGAATATACTGGTCAATCAAAATAGGATGGACAGACGATAAAGCTGCCGCTTCTTCTACATAGGAACAAAGTTCCTCTTCATTATATACGACTTGCATCGCTCTTCCACCTATGACGTAGGAAGGACGCACGAGTACTGGGTATCCGATCTGCTTTGCTGTTTCTTTAGCTTCTTCTATGTTGGTTACAGTACTACCCTTGGGTTGGGGAATGCCTAATTCATGAAGAAGCCGCTCAAATAGCTTTCGATCTTCTGCTACATCAATGGATTCCACAGAGGTTCCAAGGATCTGTACACCTCGAGTCAATAATTTTGGCGCTAGATTGATGGCTGTTTGGCCTCCAAATTGTACGATAACACCTCTGGGCATTTCTTTTCTGATGGCATTATATACATCTTCGATATATAAAGGTTCAAAATACAGCTTATCTGCCGTATCAAAATCTGTACTCACAGTTTCTGGATTATTATTGATGATAATAGATTCACAACCTGATTGTTGAATCGCCCAAGCCGCATGAACAGAACAATAATCAAACTCAATCCCTTGACCAATCCGAATAGGTCCTGAGCCTATGACCATGATCTTTTCTCTCTTGCTGATGATATTTTCTTCTTCTTCTTCATAGGTAGAATAGTAATAAGGTGTCTTAGACTCAAATTCTCCTGCACAGGTATCTACCATCTTATATACTGGATAGATCCCATGTGCTCTTCGCAGTGTATCTAGGGTATTAATCGATTCTTTAGATAGATCCTGAATCTCCACATCTGTAAAGCCCATAGATTCTGCTTCCTTCAACAACTCTACGCTAAATGGCCCTTTGGTAAGTTTTTGTTCTACTTCTACAATATGCTTAATTTTATGAAGAAACCAGGGATCGATCATCGTAATATCATGAATCGTTTCTACTTCGATCTCTCTTCGGAGCGCTTCTGCTACTGTAAAAATTCTCTGATCATCACAGACCCAAAGTTTTTGTAGTACTTCATCCTTGCTCAAGACTGCAAGTTCCGCTCTCCGTAGTCCTGTATCTTTTCCTTCTAGGGAGATTACTGCCTTCAAAAAGGAACTTTCAAAAGTTCGGTCTATCGCCATGACTTCTCCCGTGGCCTTCATTTGAGTACCTAGTGTACGATTGGCATAGCTAAATTTATCAAAGGGCCATTTTGGGATCTTTGTCACGATATAATCTAAGGCTGGTTCAAAAGAGGCTTTTGTTTTTTGAGTGACATAATTAGGAATCTCATGAAGATACAAGCCTATGGCAATTTTGGCTGCAATTTTAGCAATAGGGTATCCTGCTGCCTTGGACGCCAATGCAGAAGAACGGCTCACCCGTGGATTCACCTCTATCACGATATATTCCATGCTCTTAGGATGTAGGGCAAACTGTACATTACACCCCCCCTCAATCTTCAGTGAACGGATAATCTTAATGGCAGAGCTTCTTAACATATGATACTCTTCATCTCGCAAAGTTTGTGAAGGAGCGACTACAATACTGTCCCCTGTATGAACCCCTACTGGATCTAGATTTTCCATATTACAAATGATAATACATGTATCATTTGCATCGCGCATCACTTCGTATTCGATTTCTTTCCAACCAGCCACACTTTTTTCGATCAATACTTGATGAATACGGCTATGCATAAGCCCTGAATTAAGTATCTCTTCAAACTTTTTGAGATCATGAACGATGCCCCCACCCGTGCCCCCAAGGGTATAGGCTGGACGAATAATAACAGGGAATCCGATCTCTTGAACAAATGCAAGCCCTTCTTCTAGGGTGCAAACGATCTTACTTTTGGGAATCGGCTCATTGATTTCCTCCATGAGTTTTTTAAAAGATTCCCGATCTTCTGCTTTTTGGATTGCTTCTAATGACGTGCCGAGCAGGTTGACGCCATATTTTTTTAAGACGCCAGCTTCTTCTAATTCTACAGCCATATTAAGACCAGTCTGTCCCCCTAATGTAGGTAGAAGACCGTCTGGTCTTTCTTTTTCAATAATATACGTCAAAGCTTGGAGGTTTAGGGGTTGGATATAGACTTGATCTGCCATATTTTCATCGGTCATAATTGTGGCAGGATTGCTGTTGACCAATACTACTTTGATGCCTTCCTCTTTAAGCGATTTACAGGCTTGGGTTCCTGCATAATCAAATTCTGCAGCTTGCCCGATAATGATAGGACCTGATCCGATCACAAGTACTTTTTTGATAGATTCTTGTCTAGGCATGCTGATCCCCCTTTTCTAACCCACTGATCCACTGTATAAAAATAGAGTGGGCATCTTCTGGACCTGGGCCTGCTTCTGGATGAAACTGTACAGCAGAAATATTCTTTTCTGTGCAGCAAAAGCCTTCTATGGTTTCATCATTCACATTCATATGCGTAACCTGGACATTCTTTGGTAGAGATTTGCCATCTACCGCATATCCATGATTTTGAGCTGTAATAAATACCTTTTGGTTGATGATTTCTAGTACAGGGTGATTACTGCCTCGGTGTCCAAATTTCAATTTATACGTATCTGCCCCTAGCGCCAGTGCTAGTATTTGATGACCCAAGCAGATTCCAAAAAATTGTATTTTTCCCAATAATTCTTTTGCTGTTTGTATTACTTCTGGCACATCCTTAGGATCTCCTGGTCCATTAGACAATAATACCGCATCTAGCCCTGACTTTAGTATCGTACTTGAGGATACATTCCAAGGAAACACATGGACTTCACAGCCTAAGTGTAACAATTGTCGGATGATCCCAGATTTAACACCTAAATCAACCACACCGATCTTTTTACCCTCTCCTTTTATAAGCGTAGCATGCGCCCTAGACACATGAGATACGATATCTTTCGGAAATGTATATGCCGCTAACCGTTGGAAATTTTTTTCTTTATTCTCTTCTGTAGTGACAAGACATTTCATCGTCCCCTGTGTACGAATTTTTTTAGTGAGCATTCTAGTATCTACACCCGCTATGCCTATAATCTGTTGAGATTTCAAATAGTCCTCTAGAGATTGCGTACTTTTCCAATTACTCTCCACAGCAGACCATTCCTTTACAATAAAACCAGAAACCTGTATGGCTGAGGACTCTATATCTTCTTCATTGATTCCATAATTGCCTATGAGGGGATAGGTCATGACTACAATCTGTCCCCCATAAGAAGGATCGGTAAGAATCTCTTGATATCCAGTCATCCCAGTATTAAAAACGATCTCTCCTATTGCTGTTCCTTCTGCCCCAAAAGCTGTACCAGTAAGGATTGTGCCGTCTTCTAGAACGATATATCCCTTCATTGTGCTTCCTCCTTCAATACGGAGCGTAGGATTTGTATACCCTCTTCGATCTCCTTTTCATTGATCACAAGTGGGGGAACAAAACGGATAGTATGAGTCCCTGCCCCTACTAGCAGTAAACCTTTTTCCATACATTTTTGAATGATTGTCCCCACGGGCATGTTCAACTCGATCCCCATCATCAGTCCTATACCTCGTACGTCTTGAATGAGCGTACAGCTTTCCTTTAGATCTAAGAGTCTTTCTTTTAGATACACACTATTTTTTTGTACCTGCTCCAAAAGCCCTCGTTCTACAAGTTCTTGTAATACTACTTTTCCTGCGGTACAAGCTAATGGATTGCCACCAAAGGTAGAGGCATGATCCCCAGGCATAAATGCATCTGCTGCTTTTTGTACAGCCATCATCGCGCCTATCGGAAAGCCTCCACCTAAACCTTTTGCCAAAGCAATCACATCAGGTTCGATGCCATATACCTCATATCCAAACAACTTTCCAGTTCGACCGATGCCACACTGTACTTCATCAAACATAAGAAGTATATTTTTTTCTGAACAGAGTTGACGAACTGACTGTAAATAGGCAAGATCTGCAGGATGGATTCCTCCTTCTCCTTGAATCGGTTCAAGAAGAATGGCGCAAGTATGCTCTGTGACAGCACTACGCAGTGCTTCTATATTATTATAAGGCACATGTAAAATGCCTGGTAATAAAGGAGCCAAGTCTTTTTGGTATTTTATTTGTCCTGTAGCGGTAATCGCGCCTAGGGTTCTTCCGTGAAAGGATTGCTCCATGGCAATGATTTCTACACAATCAGCTCCATGCACTTTTTTTCCATACTTTCGCGCCAACTTCAAGGCAGCTTCTATGGCTTCTGCCCCACTATTGCAAAAAAATACTTTATCAAAGCAGCTCTTTGTAACGAGTAGTTCCGCTAACTCAATCTGAGGTATATTCCAATATAGATTAGAACAGTGATTTATCTTGTGGAGTTGTTCCACCATATTTTCTATGAATGTACTGTGGTTACAGCCTAAGCTATTGACGGCTATCCCCGCTACAAAGTCTAGATATTTTTTTCCTTTCTGATCCCATACATATACACCTTCTCCTTTTTCTATCACCAAAGGAAAACGGTTATACGTATGCATAACAACTTCTGTGCCTCTTTCAATCCATGGCTCCATATACTCACTCCTCAATCATTGTTCCGATCCCTTTTTCCGTAAAAATCTCTAGCAGTAGACAATGTTCTACCCTGCCATCTATAATATGGACTGTCTTAACGCCCTGTTGTACGCCTTCTACACAGCATTGCACTTTGGGGATCATTCCCCCTGCTATGATACCAGACTCAATATATTCTGGTACCTTAAGGACTGATAGTCTAGAAATAATGGAACTGCTATCATTCACATCTTCTAGTACCCCTTCCACATCTGTCAAAAAAACTAATTTTTCAGCCTTTAAAGCCCCTGCTATCGCTAACGCAGCATAATCTGCATTGATATTATAAGTACCTTCTGCTCCATCCGTCCCCACTGGGGCAATAATAGGTATAAAATCATTCTGGATCAAGGTATCCAAAAGCTTGGTATCTACTTCAGTCACTTCCCCTACATACCCGATATCTAATCCATCTACATACATTTTAGTGGCTTTTATCATATTGCCATCTTTTCCACAAAGACCGACTGCTTGAATGCCATGTGCTTGAATATCCTGTACGATACTTTTATTTAATTTTCCTGCCAAGACCATTTCTACGATTTCCATGGTTTCTTGATCGGTGACTCTGAGTCCATTTACAAACTCTGATTTTTTTCCCATTTGCTGTAGAGCTTTATTGATTTCTGGTCCGCCTCCATGCACGATGACGGGTCTCATCCCTACGAGTTTCATCAGTGCGATATCTTCCATAACCGTATGCTTTATATTTTCATTGATCATGGCACTACCACCATATTTGATCACCACTGTTTTTCCATTGAATTCTTTGATATAGGGTAATGCTTCTATTAAAATTTTGGCTTTATCTATATACGTCTTCATCATCATTTCCCACTCCTGCATTATGTTCTATAATCTCCATTGATTCTTACGTATTCATAACTCAAGTCACAGCCCCAGGCAGTAGCAGAAGCTTCTCCATCTTTTATTCCAATACTTATATGAATTTCTTTTTCCTTTAATATTTCACTAACTTTTTCTTCCTCGAAAGGTATGGGACTGCCCTGCTTCATCAGTGTAACCGTACCTGCTTTATTTTCAAATGAAATATCCACTGTTTGTGGCGTAAAATGCACGCCTGCATATCCCATAGCTGCAAGAATTCTTCCCCAGTTGGCATCTTCTCCAAAAAAAGCAGTCTTGACTAAACTGGAAGATACGATCGATTTTACTAGTTTTCTAGCAATTTCCTTGGTTGCTGCGCCTTCTATATGCACTTCTAAAAATTTACTGGCCCCTTCTCCATCATGGACAATCTGCTGCGCTAGATAAATATTGACATATTGCAGCGCTTTCTTAAAGATTTCATACTCTTCTTCTTTAAGCGTTATTTCTTGATTGCCTGCCAAGCCATTGGAGATGAGAATCACCATATCATTGGTGCTCGTATCTCCATCTACAGAAATCATATTATAGGAGTCTTCTACAGTCTCTTTCAGGACTTCTTCTAATAATATGGGCGAAATACATACATCTGTAGTAATAAATGAGAGCATAGTCGCCATATTAGGATGAATCATTCCTGAACCCTTTGCCATGCCTCCGATTCGGATCGGCTTTCCTTGAATTTCTATTTCTATCGCTATTTGTTTCACAAAAGTGTCTGTGGTCATAATCGCTTCTGCTGCTTTATTCGCACAATCTATACTGTGATCTAAAAAAGGAACCGTATCTCTAATACCTTGTATGATCTTGTCGATAGGAAGTGGCACCCCGATGACGCCTGTAGAGGCTACCAATATTTCTTCTGCATCTACTTGTAGACATTCTGCCATGGTTTGTGCCATCATTTGATTGTGAATGACCCCCATTTCTCCTGTACAAGCATTAGCATTGCCGCTATTTACCACAACGCCTCGAACTACTCCCTTCTGATCTACGATCTTTTGATTCCATACTACAGGTGCTGCTTTTACGATATTGGTAGTAAACATCCCAGAAACTCTAGCTGGCACTTCACTATAAATCAAGGCCAAATCCTTCTTTTGTTTTTTGATGCCTATATGCTGACCATACGCTTTATATCCTTTAGGGCTAGTAACACCCCCATCAATTATTTTCATCGTGTATCCTCCTTATAGGTTGCGAAAAATATGGATATACTGGTTATACGCAAATTCTCTATATGTATTTCATAAGCATAGATTTAAGACATAATATGGCAGATAGCCTAAACGAAAGGAGATATTTCAATTTGAATAGAGTTCGTGGAGCTCCTTTCTATGTACTAGAACGAAGCGAAGTTCGGCAGCCGTTGTGGACGATATGGTGATATCCATCCGCTTACATGCAATAAAGATAATTCGTGTTCACTTAGGGTATCTATAGCCCTAGCGACTAGAACGCTATGAAAATGAAATATCTCCTTGAGTGAAAACTTCTAAGTAATGGTTTAAGTTTACACTTATGATATGTATTTTAAATAATTATACATTTATAATGTATTTTATGCAAGTATTTTCCCAAAAATATTGCATATTTAATTCTGATCATGTATAATTATACCCAGTAATATTTTTATCATTTTACCATTACTAGGAGGTATATATTATGAAGAAAAAAGTTGTATTAGCATATTCTGGTGGACTGGATACGACCGTGATCATTCCTTGGTTAAAAGAAAACTATGATTATGAAGTCATTGCCGTATGTGTAGATGTAGGACAAGGAAAAGAAATGGACGGTCTTGAAGAAAGAGCGCTCTCCACAGGTGCTAGCAAATTATACATAGAAAATGTGCAGGAAGAATTTATTACAGAGTATGTGTTTCCTACAGTCAAAGCAGGCGCCGTCTATGAAAATCAATATTTATTAGGTACTTCCATGGCTCGACCTATTATTGCCAAAAGATTAGTAGAAATCGCCTTGGAAGAAGGAGCAGAAGCCATCTGTCATGGGGCTACAGGCAAAGGAAATGATCAGGTGCGATTTGAGCTCACGATCAAAGCGTTAGCTCCTCAACTGAAAATTATTGCTCCATGGAGAATTTGGGATATTCAGTCTCGTGAAGACGCCATTGCTTATTTAGAAGAACGAAATATTCCTGTGCCCATGAAAAAAGGAGATACCTACTCAAGAGACCGTAATCTATGGCATCTCAGTCATGAAGGATTAGAACTAGAAGATCCTGGTGTGGAACCAAACTACCCAAAAATCCTTCAGTTATCTGTAACACCAGAACATGCGCCTGATGTGCCTACTTATGTAGAAATTGAATTTACTCAAGGCGTGCCCGTAGCCATAGATGGTGAAAAGCTAAACCCTATCGATCTTATGGAAAAACTGAATGAAGTCGGAGGCGCGAACGGCATTGGGATCATCGATTTATTAGAAAACCGTGTAGTCGGTATGAAATCCAGAGGTGTATATGAAACTCCAGGTGGTGCGATCTTATATTCTGCCCATGAACAATTAGAACATATGTGTCTAGATAAGCAAACTTTCGCGTATAAACAAATGCTCAGTATCAAATTTGCAGAATTAGTCTATAGTGGTGAATGGTTTACCCCTCTTCGTGAAGCACTGTCTGCCTTTGTGGACAATACGCAAGAAACGGTAACTGGAAAGGTAAAAATGAAACTATATAAGGGAAATCTCATTCCCTCGGGTGCTGTATCTGAGTACTCTCTCTATAATGAAAGTATCGCGAGCTTTACCACAGGAGAATTATACGATCACAAGGATGCAGAAGGGTTTATTAATCTTTTTGGACTTCCTCTGAAAGTAAGAGCTATGATGCAGCAAGCTATAAATACCAAAAAACAATAAAATACCCCTATATAATGACGAGGGCACTGAAAAAGTCATTCTAAGCGAATTTGCTATACCATATGTAGTATTTATTTTATAAATGGTATACACATATAGTATAGAGAAATTCAAATTTAGTACTTTTTCAGTGCCCTCTATAATGACCAGGGAGTAAGATAGGATAGGATGTGATACGATGAAACTTTGGGGAGGTCGTTTTGCCAAGTCTACGGATACAAAGGTAGATGATTTTAATTCCTCTATCTCCTTTGATCAACGACTGTATAAGCAGGATATCTTAGGGAGCATAGCCCATGCATCTATGCTTGGTACTCAAGGTATTATTCCTGTACAAGATGCACAACTGATCTGTACTGCTTTAACACAAATCCTTGCAGATATCGAAGCAGGTACGATTACCTTTGATGTATTTGCCGAAGATATCCATATGAATATAGAAACTATTCTCATCAGCCGTATTGGAGATGCAGGAAAAAAACTCCATACAGGACGGAGCCGCAATGACCAGGTTGCCTTAGATATGCGCATGTATGTTAAAGAAGAAATAAAATCCATCCAAGGTCTCATTGATGATTTGCAAAAGGTACTCCTATCCGTTGCCAAAGAACATACCAAAACCATACTGCCAGGGTATACTCACCTTCAAAGGGCTCAACCGATTACCTTTGCCCATCATCTCATGGCATACTTTGAAATGTTAAAACGAGATGAAGATCGACTCACAGATGCATACCATCGAACCAATGTCCTACCTTTGGGATCAGGTGCCCTAGCCGCCACTACCTATCCCCTAGACCGTACTGCCGTAGCAAAGGCATTAGGCTTTGACAGCATTACAGCCAATAGCCTAGATGGCGTTTCTGATCGGGACTTTTGTATTGAGCTTCTCGCGAGTCTTTCTATCCTTATGATGCATCTAAGCCGCTTCTGTGAGGAAATCATTTTATGGAGTTCTCATGAATTTCAATTTATCGAACTAGATGATGCCTATAGTACAGGAAGCAGTATCATGCCCCAAAAGAAAAATCCAGATATAGCAGAACTCGTACGTGGCAAAACAGGTCGAGTCTATGGAGATCTATTGGGTCTACTCACCACGATGAAAGGCCTCCCTTTAGCCTACAACAAAGATATGCAAGAGGATAAGGAAGGGGTGTTTGACGCTGTAGATACGATAAAAATGTGCCTGCCTGTATTTACAGCGATGGTTGAAACGATGAAAGTAAAGAAAGAATCTATGCTAAAAGCAGCAGGAGGCGGATTTACTAATGCTACGGATGCTGCCGATTATTTAGTCAAAAAAGGTGTCCCCTTTCGGGATGCGCATGAAATTATCGGAAAGCTTGTATTATACTGTATCCAAAACAGCTTGACCTTAGATCAACTTTCCTTGAAAGAATATCAAGATATTTCTCCTGTTTTTGATGAAAATATCTATGCAGCGATTTCCTTAGAGGAATGTGTTAATAAACGCAATATACCTGGAGGTCCATCTGAGGAGATGGTACTAGCCTGTATTCAAAAAAATCAACGCTATCTAGATGCAAAAAACCCCATTTTTTAATGGGGTTTTTCTTCGTCTTGTACTTCTTTCTGAAATTCTATATGGACTTCATACGCATGAGTACCTTGACCCTGTAAGATCGTCTCTAAAAGACTTTGCACACTACGCTTAGTATTTTTCAAGGCATCCTCATACATACTGTTTCCTTGCATTTTTTCTGTCATCTTACTCTTGACTTGCTGTGCCATAATCTGCTGCTGCGATGGCGTCAGCTTGATTTCTCCAAATCGAAGCCACCCTTTTTGTACTGCCTCAAACTTGGTCTTTTCTTCTTCAATGGTAATAGTCTTCACATAAGGTCTAGGAATATATAATGTCATGGTAGGCATATCCCTATCCACTTGAATATGTTCTGGCTGAAGAAGATGTAAGTCTGTTACATATAACCCCTTTGCCGTAAAATGCACCTTCTGTGATTTTTTAAAAAGTTCTACCTGCCCCCATGTATCATCCCATACAATTTCTTCTGTTAATTCCACTTCCATGGTAATCAATTCCTGCTTTTGCTTTATTTCTTTCACTAATACTTCTTCAAGAATGAGTTTTTGCATCGCACGATCTATATCGGCCAATTGATTCACTGCCATAGGAATAAGCGTGGGAATCTGCTTTCTAGCCCCCAAAAAACGAGGACCAATCAAATAAACTGCCGCAAAAAATCCAGCACTGATACAAAATATGATGAGTAAAGTGGTTCTTTTTCTCATGACTTCCCCCTCTGACAGCATTCTGTTGTAATTTGTCTAAATTCGTCTATTCATATAAGTATATACGAATAGATCTTCACGGAGTCTGTTAAAAATAAAGGATCTCAGAAAAAGCATGTGGTGGTAAGGCAAATATATAAATCTGGAAACAACTGCAACAAAGGAGCGCGTCCCAGATTACAACTACACTTACCCTTTGCACAAGCGCGATTTTGCAGTTGTTGGAAGATTTATATATTTGCCTTACCACATACTTTTTCTGAGATCCAAAATAAAAAGCCTATCATAAAGATAGGCTTTTTATTTTACATTTGTGGTTTTAATATGATCATACCCAAAGGAGGTACTTTCAGATCTAAACAGTAGGGTTTGCCATCCCAGCTGATTTCTTGGGTATGTAAACCGCCTTCATTTCCTACATTACTGCCTCCATAAATTTCTGCATCACTATTCATGATTTCTTTGTAGAACCCTGCATAAGGCACTCCGATTCGATGCATATAATGAGGCATTGGCGTGAAATTGCATACAATAATTACTGTATTTTTTGGATCTTTACCTTTTCGAATAAAGGAGGCCATACTAGCTTCCGCATTAGTGCAGTTAATCCATTCAAAGCCACCCTCCGTAAAATCATCTTCCCATAGGGCACTTTCTTTTACATACATATGATTTAGATCTGTCACATACTTTTGTAATTGTTTATGCTTATCAAACTCCAACAAGTTCCAATCTAAGCTTTTTGCTTCACTCCACTCATCAAACTGACCAAACTCTCCACCCATGAACATAAGTTTCTTTCCAGGATGAGCATACATAAAGCCATAAGCTGCTCGCAAGTTAGCAAACTTCTGCCAGTAATCTCCAGGCATCTTATTAATCATAGACCCTTTTCCATGCACTACTTCATCATGAGAAAGTACTAACATAAAGTTTTCTGTAAAAGCATAAATCAAGCTAAAGGTTAAATCATTATGATGATATTTTCTATAGATAGGTTCTTTTTCTATGTACCGAAGAAAATCATTCATCCAACCCATATTCCATTTCAGTCCATACCCTAAACCGCCTGTATCAGTAGGTCTTGATACCCCTGCCCATGCAGTAGATTCCTCTGCAATCATCATAATGCCAGGGAACTTCTGATAAATCATAGAATTAAGATGCTTCATACATTCGACAGCATCCAAATTTTCTCTACCACCAAACATATTAGGCACCCATTGGCCTTCTTCTTTGCCATAGTCTAAATACAACATAGAAGCTACTGCATCTACCCGAAGTCCATCAATATGGAACTTTTCAATCCAATAAATCGCATTGGCAATGAGGAAATTTTTTACTTCATTGCGTCCAAAGTTGAAAATCAGTGTTCCCCAGTCTGGATGCTCTCCCTGTCTAGGATCGGAATGTTCATATAAGCATGTGCCGTCAAACTTAGCCAAGGCATGGGCATCTTTAGGAAAATGAGCAGGTACCCAGTCTAAAATAACGCCAATGCCACTTTGGTGACAGTGATCTACAAAATACATAAAATCATCCGGAGTACCAAAACGACTGGTTGGTGCATAGTATCCTGTTACCTGATATCCCCAAGATCCATCAAATGGATGCTCTTCTACGGGCATCAATTCAATATGGGTATATCCCATTTCCTTTACATAGTCTACCAACTTATGTGCTGCGTCTCTATAACTCATAAATCCATTATCTTCTTCTGGCACTCTCATCCAAGAACCTAAATGAACTTCATATACTGCCATCGGTTGATGCAGTGGGTCTTGAGATTGTCTTTTTTCAATCCACTGTGTATCATTCCATGTATACGTTTCGATATCATATACCACTGATGCTGTACTAGGTCTCATTTCTGCAAAAGATGCATAGTGATCAGACTTTTCTAGTAGATGATTTTCTTGCGTTTTAATTTCAAACTTATATTTGTCAAACTTCTGAAGACCTGGAATAAATAACTCCCATACACCAGAACCGCCCAAAGATCTCATTTGATGTCTTCGTCCATCCCAACCATTAAAATCTCCAATCACACTAATTCGCTTTGCATTAGGAGCCCACACTGCAAAAGCAACCCCTTGTACGCCGTCCATAGTAGTAATATGCGCACCCAGTTTTTCGTAAATCTTGTAATGGGTTCCATTGCCAAATAAATAGGTATCTAAATCAGTAATGTAGGATAAGAATGAATAAGGGTCATAGGTTGTCCAAGTTCCTCCCTCATAGTAAGTTACTTCTAATTGGTATCTAAACCATTGATCTCGTTCTGTAATGACTACTTCAAAAAAACCGTCTGTATGGATTTTTTCCATATCATATGTAAGGCTAGGATCTTGTACATCTACAACAGTAATTTTTTCTGCTTGAGGGATAAATACTCTTACTGCTAGCACTTTACTGTCGTTTAGTTCAATTTCATGCATCCCTAAAATTTGATGAGGATTCCAATGTTCAGAGTTAATAATTTGATACACTTCTACAGTATTTGCAGTTGTCTTCATAATTTTCGCTATAAAGTATTCTAACTTTACAGCTACACCCCTTTCTCTTGTAAAATACCTTCAAACTTTAAATATTTTCCATTTCACAATTCTATTCTACAAGATTTTTCGCAAATCAGCAATAACTTTTTATTTGCAATGTTAAATTCATTTATAGTTGATGTAAGCTTTGTTCAATGTCTTCAATAATGTCCTCTACATTTTCAAGCCCGACTGAGAATCTGATCAGTCCTGGATTGATTCCTGCTGAAATAAGCTGTTCATCTGTCAATTGGCGGTGTGTTGCACTTGCTGGATGTAAAACACATGTACGAATATCTGCTACATGCACTTCCTTGGAAGCAAGCCTTAATCCATCCATAAATTGAATGGCACTTTCTTTACCACCTTTAATCGTAATAGAGATCACGCCACTTGTACCTTTAGATAAATATTTTTTTGCCAGTTCATGATACGGATCCCCTTCTAATGCA
>CALKRZ010000107.1 GCA_937989765.1 uncultured Clostridia bacterium
TTCTAACTACTGGATTAGATACATACCCAGATTCATTTAAAGAATTTGTAGTATTAACTTTAGAGAATCAAGAGTATTTATTAAAAGAACGGAATCAGCAGTAATAATAATATGCATTTATTGTTAAGAGGCAAAGTAAAAAAATAATAATGATAAGATAAGTTAAAGCACATTTACGTATACAAAGATAAGTAGATGTGCTTTTAGTTTTTACTTGACATCGGCTGACGAAGCCCATAGAAGCCAGTATTCCAATCTTTCTATGAATATGCGAAAGGCACTGCCGAATGCGACTTTCATTGGTTTTACAGGTACACCCATCGAAAAAGATGATAAATCCACCTACAGAACCTTTGGTCAGCTGATAGACAGTTATACCATCTCGCAAGCGGTTCGGGATGGCAATACAGTGGCAATCGTGTACGAAGGTAGAAGACAAGATCTTCATATTATTCAAGACCAATTAGACGATGATTTTAATGCCTATTTTACGCATAAATCAGAAGATGAAAAAGAAGCGATCAAGATCAAATACTTTAACAAGATATCACTGGCGGAAGCGGATGATCGCATTTCTGATATAGCAAAGGACTTATTAATTCATTACAGAGACAATAGCTATAAGCTAGGATTTAAAGCACAAGTGGTGTGTGTATCTCGGCATGCCTGTGTCAAGTACTATCATGCTTTGGCAGAACATATGGCGGAGGTATTCCCAGATAATCCAATAGAGAGTAAGAACATCTATTCGGCAGATAATAACGATGAACCGTATATCAAAGAGCATAGAACTTCTAAGTCCGAACAAGACACGATTTTAAGCAGATTCAAGCGAGAGATCGAGAAAGACAGACTGTGTATCATTATCGTCAAAGATATGCTGTTAACAGGCTTCGATGCGAAGATTGAGGATGTGATGTACTTAGACAGACCTTTAAAGGAACATACGCTACTTCAGGCGATTGCTCGTGTCAATAGAACGTATGACAAATCCTATAAAGTGGTAGAAGACGGTAAGGAAGTAGAGAAGACGAGAACGAAAGCCTATGGCAGAGTGGTTGATTATTTTGGGATCACAAGACATTTAGAAGAAGCACTTGAAATCTTCGATCATGATGACGTGGGTGAACCGATGGAAGATATCAAAAGTCTATTTAGAAAGATGCTAGACTATAAAGAAGCCGTGATGCGGATCTTTACTGGCGTGGATCAAAAAGACCTGGATGCCCTTATGAATGTCTTAAAGCCTGAAAACAAACGTGCTGAATTTGAAATGGCGTATAAGCGATTTGCTGTAGCTGTCAATGCCCTTATGCCTACGCATGTAAGACAAGAAGATTTAAATGATCTAAAATGGCTTTCTTATATTCGTGCAGGAGCAAAAGCAAGATTTGAACCAGAAGATACGATCGATATTTCTGATTGTGGGGAAAAGGCAAAAGAACTGATATCAGAACATCTAAAATCAGAAGGCGTGTATCAATGGATTGAACCGATTATGCTCTTTGATAAGGATTTTAAGAATAAAGTGAATCATGGTTCGGATGAAGCCATCGCTTCTACGATGGAACATGCGATCAAACATGCCATTAATATAAAGATGAAAGAAAATCCAGTACATTATCAATCACTTCTGGAGAGACTTTTAAAAATCTTAGAAGAGACCAATATGAACTGGGAAGACAGAAGAAAACAGCTTGAAGAGTTTGTGGAACGGGAAATGAGTCATGGAGAAGAGGATTTAGCTTCAAAGCTCGGTTTTGATGAAAAGAGGCAACTTGCCATATTTGAGATGATCAAAGCAGAGGTTGAATCTAAGAAAGTGGCTGAAGGCGTTACTTTTTATGCGGGCGATGACGAAAATACTGTTTTTAAAAATATGACATATGCCGTTATTGAGACGATTAAAAATAGCTGGGTGCGTGGCTTTTCACAGAATCCGACGCGTAGTAATGAAATGGAACAGGAGATTCATTCGCTGCTGCTCTCAGAGTATTATGATGACATAGGTGACTACGATAAGATCACGCAGCTCACGGCTAAAATCATTGAACTTGCCAAAATTCATTATCATACCAAGGATTGGAGTCATGCATAATGAGACTGGCATATGACTATGGTACACAGCGTATAGAGTTTGATGTGATTTTTAGAAAACGAAAAACCTTATCTATAGAGGTGGCAGCCCCAAGTAGGATTACCGTCATTGCACCAGAAGGTAAATCTGAAAACGAGATACTGGAAACGGTGAAGGGTAAGTCCAAATGGATCATCCAAAAGCTCTTTGAAATAAAAGAAATGGAATACAGAAAGCACAAAAAAGAGTATGTAAATGGAGAATCGTTGATCTATATGGGAAGAAACTATAGTCTTCAGATCATTCTTGACGAGAAGGCTTCTTTTGCAGAAGCGAAACTCAGTAGAGGGAGATTCTATGTAAATAGTAATACAAAAGACCAAGATATAATTAAGAAAGCACTTGAAAATTGGTATAGAGATAAGGCAAAAGAAAAGATAAGTGAAAGAATAAAGTATTATCAAGGCTATTTTGAGGTTAGACCAAGAAAAGTAGTGATCAAAGACCAAGAAAAACGCTGGGGAAGCTGTACCAATAACAAGGACCTTTTATTTAATTGCAAGTGTATCATGGCACCTTCTCCAGTGCTTGATTATATTGTGGTGCATGAAATGTGTCATATGGTTCATATGAATCATTCAAAAGAATTCTGGCACTTGTTAAAAAGAGTACTTCCTGATTATGAACAGAGAAAGAATTGGCTGAGAGATCATGGGATTAAGTGTAATTTGTAAAAAAATAAAAGAATAGGGGGGGATTGAGAATGATGAAAGATGGAAAAGCAAAGGTGCAGGTACTTATTTTGTTAGTATGTATGTATGTGTTGCTCTCAGGATGTGAAACGATGGAGCAAACAATCACAGAACCTCAAAAAGCAGAAAACACGATAGTACAACAAAAACTGACCGAAGAGTCTAGCGCAGGATTAATCCTTCGTAAAGTATATAATGAAACGCTCGTATATGAAGATGGTTCCGACTTGGCGTATATACATATGACATATCCAAAAATCGAAAATACAGAGCAAGATAAAGGAATTGATATGATCAATGAGTTCTACAGGCTTCAATTTGATCAGTTCATTACGAGTAGTTTATCATATGCAAAAACAGCGACAATAGAAGAAAAAGAGTTTTCAATACAACAGGGGTATTCTTTTAATCCATATGCATATTCACAAAGCTTTACGATTCCTTATAATGAAAATAATATCATTTCGATTCTCCGTACAGGTTATGAGTATACAGGGGGAGCACACCCCAATGGCTATTGGGTTTCTGAGACATTTGATGTGAAGAAAGGCAAAAAAATTACGCTAGAAGAGATCTTGGGCGTAAGTAAAGAGGAAGCCCTAGAAAAAGTGTATAAAACGGTGCTCTCACAAATTGAAAAAACAAAAGGTACGGATGATTTTGCTTTTTATGAAACCTATGAACAAGATATTCGAACGTATTATTCAGAGGAAGATTTTGTTTTAACACAAAATGGCATCATGTTCTATTTCCAACAGTATGCCATAGCACCTTATGTAGCGGGCATTCCTACATTTGAATTGTCGTTTGAAGAGATGGGGCATTCTGCTATGCCGATAGCTTCTGTACAAAAGAGTATAGACGAAAATATGCTTTATGAAAGGGCAGAACAATTAATAGAAAGAAATAAAGATGTATTTTATAATATATTTGGATTGTCCATGTTAGAAATGGATAGATCACAGGAGCATTCATCGGAAGAAACAATATTCCCTATTAAAAATACTCGTTTTGAAAATTATCAATACTTTAGTGAGTACATAAGGAGTATTTATGTAAAAAATGAAGCGGAACAATTACTAGGCAATGGTCGGTATATAAATAAGGATGGCAAGCTATTTGGAGATTTTAGTAAGGATGCAGGGGCAGGATATTATACGGACTGGGATCGTTATGAATATATGATTAAGGATATCAAAGATCATACCGCCTTAGTAGTAATATATACGAAGGATTCTTCACCTGCAGGAGAAGAAGAACGAATAATAGAGGTCAAAATGAGTAAACAAGGCAATGAATGGCTTTTAGAGAAAATGATATATTAATGGAGATTGAGGTGACTAAGAAATGGACGAAAGAATCTGTGAACAATGCAAGAATCCCTTTTTTGCCGATGTAAACAATATTATTTGCAATCAGTGTACGGAACTGCTCTTTGATAAGGTTAAGCTGTATATTGAAGAAAATGAAGAAGCGTCAATGAAACAGATTATTGAGGATACAGGCGTTGCTAAGAAGCATATTGATCAGTGGATAAGAGAAGGCAGATTAGAAGCAAAAAATAAGGCGATTAGGGATGAAATGGAAAAGTTAAGAGGATTGCAGAAAGATCTGAAAAGTATACTACTAGATGAGAATAACAATCAGCAAGAAAATACACAGAAGCAAGTACAGAAATTTCACTTGAAGCATCATATATGAAAGAGGGATAGATCCGATACCTGCATGATGAGATTTTTTTCTATGCATAAAAGTATAAATATTATGTCGAATGCTTTATAATCCTGGGAAGTAGGGTAGGAATGTGGGAGGGTTTAGTGCTAAAAATTCCTATATTTCAGTGTTGGGGACAGACTGCTTATAGCAGTTTTAAAAGAATAAAAAGGAGAGATTATAATGAATACGACAAAAATAGAGAAACTTTTCAATCAAACCATATCCTCTAAGAATATATACGAAAGTGTATTACTCATGGAGAACGCATCGGGTGACTTTATGTATAGTCAGGAATATGGTAGAAATTTAGATACCCCTATGTTAATGGCAAGTGTAACGAAACTCTTTACAACTACATGTGTCCTAATCTTGTTACAGCAAGGTAAGATGTGTTTGCAAGATAAAATATCTAAGTATTTAGACCCAGATATAATTTCTGGGCTTCATGTTTATAAAGGAAAAGACTATTCTTTTGAACTCAAGATAGAACATCTTTTATTTCAAACAAGTGGTTTGCCTGATTTCTATCTGGATGGAGCCGGTTCTGTATTTAAAAATGTTCGTCAAGGGGATTTTTCTTATTCTTTTGACGATGAAGTAAAGTGGATAAAAGCAATGAAATCTAACTTTGTGCCAGGTACAAAAAGTAGGGCTTATTATACGGATGCAAATTTCGATTTATTAGGTAAAATCATAGAAAAAGTAAATAATACTACTTTGCAGAAGGCTTTTGAGCAATATATTTTCTTGCCACTAAATCTTAAAAATACCTATTTGGGATGCCATGAGAATGACTTTATACCGCATACGTATTATAAAGATAAGCGTCTGGAAAGACCCGCATTTATACGCAGTTGCTTTGCAGGTGGTGGAGGTATCACAACAGCAAAAGAGCTTATGATTTTTACAAAGGCTTTTTGGGGTGGTAAATTATTTGATAAAGCGGCTTTGCATGAGCTATCTCAGGCAAATAGAATGCAATTATCATTTTATCCTATTTCCTATGCAGGAGGACATATGAAGATTGTTACAGGAATTCCCTTTTGTAAGAAGATTACCTTAGTCGGTCACTCGGGATCTACAGGTGCATTCTCCTTTTACTGCCCTGATAAAGATTTATTTTTTGTAGGGGATATACCGCAAATTGCTGATCCGAGTATATGCATTAGATTTGTGATGAGAGCAGCAATGAGTGCACAGTGAGTAAGAATAATGACACCAGAAAACTAGACAGATAAGACAGTAAACAGACTGAAAATACAGCTTGCTAATATAATTTTGATTGCATTAGGGAGGATATGTACTTGGCGCTCATTATTTTTTTTGTTATCTTTGTTTTTGAGATTTGCTTTTCTATATATTGTATTCGTATAAAATCCTATGAAGATAAGAAAAAACGAATTATAAGGATCAGTGCTTTTGTGATCTTTATGTGCTTGCTCCTTATTTCTGCTATGGAATGGCATGCAAGGTGGTATGCTTTTTCTGCCTACTTATTGATAAGAGCTGTATTCGGAACAATATGGTTAGTGCATGGGAAAAAAAGTACCATAGCATTCAAGCGTAGTATCGTAATAAAAAGGTTTATTACCCTGATGTGTTCGTTTTTTCTCACACTTACGCCAGCACTTCTATTTCCGCAATACGATCAGATTCCAGTTACTGGAACCTATGGTGTAGCAACAAATGTGTATACATATACCGATAGTAGCCGTGCAGAAATCTATTCTGATAGCGAACAATACAGAAGGCTTACCGTTCAATATTGGTATCCAGAAAATGCAAAAGGTATATTTCCGCTTATCGTGTTTTCTCATGGTGCTTTTGGAGTTAGATCAAGTAATTTATCGTTATATAGAGAATTAGCAAGCAATGGTTATATTGTATGTTCGATTGACCACACGTATCAATGTTTTTTTACTACAGATACGGATGGAAAAACGACTAGGATGAACAGTGACTATATGAAAGAGGTAGTAGCTGAAAATGCGCATACCCACAAAAAACAAAGCTATGAATACTATCAGAAATGGATGGGTATTCGTACAGCGGATATTAATTTTGTGATAGATTTTGTACTTGCAGAAGCAGATCAGAAGGATGCGGATCAGGTGTATAAACTTGTGAACAAAGAGAAAATAGGTGTGATAGGACATTCTCTAGGAGGCTCCGCTGCACTTGGAATTGGAAGAATTCGTAATGATGTGAGTGCGGTAATGGCATTGGAATCCCCGTATTTATATGATATTACTGCCGTAGAGAATGATCAATTTGTTTGGAATGAAGAAAAATATACCATTCCTGTGCTGAATATGTATTCGGATAGTTCATGGAGCCATCTTACAGACTGGACACAGTATAAAGAAAATGCTGAAATGCTTTTGGATACGAATGTAGATGTTCACAATGTTTACCTGCAAGGAGCAGGACATTTAACTTTGACTGATCTAGGGCTTACAAGTCCAATCTTGACCAGGATACTGAATGGGCAGGATACAACAATGGATACACGATATTATCTGATGAAAATCAATCAAATAGCACTCGAGTTTTTTAATTATTATCTGAAGGAGCATGATACACTAGAGCTTCAAGAAATATATTAATATCGAAGATATGAGCATAATATACCCTAGTATCTCATCAGGTGATGGGTATATTATGTATTTTGACAGAAATATAAGGCTTTCTAAAGAATAGGAAGACGATATCGTTGTAAATGGTAAAATGTTTTAAATAGTATTGACAAAGTGTATTTTTTTTTGTAGTATATGAGTATAATTAAATATAAGCATAAGGCAGGTGAAGAAGTGGACATCATTGAAATTTTTAAAGCCCTTGGAGATGAAACAAGGATGCGGATTTTTCATATCGTAAGCAAGGAAAAGTTATGTGTTTGCGAGATTGAAAACATTCTACAGATCACACAGTCTAATGCATCAAGGCATTTAACAAAGCTCAAGATGAACAATCTGATCCGATCTGAAAAAAGTGCCCAATGGGTATATTATGGTGTAAATCATGAAATACTGAAAGAATTTCCATTTATTCAGGCAATACTAGAAACAGAACTAAAAAAAATAAAAATCTGCCAACAAGATATAGAAGTACTAAAGCAGTATCGGCAGAGCGGAATAAGTTGTGAGCAATTAAAAGAAAATGGACTCAATCATGAATGTAAAGGAGAATGAAAATGAAAAAAGAACAACAAAACATGAAAAAAGAGGATGGAGGATTAGGGATCTTTGGCAAATACCTCACTGTATGGGTGGCATTATGTATCGTAGTAGGGGTTGCGATTGGACAGCTATTCCCTGCTTTCCCTCAAACCCTCAGTAGATTTGAATATGCCCATGTGTCTATTCCTGTTGCGATCTTAATATGGCTGATGATTTACCCCATGATGTTAAAGATCGATTTTACTAGCATTGTAGAAGCGAGCAAAAAGCCCAAAGGACTAACCATCACCTGTGTAACCAATTGGCTCATCAAGCCTTTTACCATGTATCTGATCGCAGCTTTTTTCTTTAAGATCGTGTTCAAGATGTGGATACCAGAGGGATTGGCGACTGAGTACTTAGCAGGTGCCGTTCTTTTAGGCGCCGCACCCTGTACCGCTATGGTATTCGTATGGAGTCATTTGACCAAGGGTGATCCAGCCTATACCTTGGTACAGGTAGCTGTGAATGATTTGATTCTTCTCATTGCCTTTACCCCTATTGTTGCCTTTTTACTAGGAGTTAGCAATGTAGCGGTACCTTATGATACCTTGTTTTTATCCGTTTTCCTATTTGTAGTCATTCCTCTTTTGGGAGGATATGTATCCAGAAAATTAATCGTGAACAAATGGGGAATAGAGTACTTTGAAAATACTTTCCTTAAAAAGTTTGATCATGTAACGATAGCAGGTCTATTGCTCACGCTGGTTATTATTTTTTCATTCCAAGGAGAAATCATTCTGAAGAATCCAGTGCATATTGTTCTGATTGCAGTACCACTGATCATACAGACATTTTTGATTTTTTTCCTTGCCTACGGATGGGCAAAGCTTTGGAAACTGCCTCATAATGTGGCAGCCCCAGCAGGGATGATCGGAGCCAGTAATTTCTTTGAACTAGCGGTAGCTGTGGCGATTTCTCTATTTGGTCTTCAATCAGGTGCGACACTAGCAACGGTAGTAGGGGTACTGGTGGAGGTACCAGTGATGCTTCTACTTGTGAGGATTGCTAACCGTACAAAGAATTGGTTCCCTACACTATAAAAATAGGAGGTCGGTATCATGAGGATAGTGGTGATCGGTGCAGTAGCAGCAGGTACATCTGCAGCAGCAAAGGCACGTAGAAATGATGATCATGCAGAAATCACAATCTATGAAAAAGACAAAGATATATCCTACTCAGGCTGTGGACTTCCCTACTATATAGGGGGAGAAGTAGAGGATCTGGAGGAGCTGACTCCGAGAGATTCAGCTTTCTTTAAGAAGAAGTATAATATTGATATTTTTACACAACATGAGGTAGTGGGTATAAATACTGACAAAAAGCAGCTCACAGTCAAGAATATGAGGACAGAAGCAGTTTTTACCGATGAATACGATAAACTGATTATTGCTACGGGTGCATCTCCCTTTATTTCGCCTATAAAAGGCGTAGATGGGGATCATGTATTTTTTCTCAGAAATGTAGAAAATGCTAGAAACATCAAAAGCTTTATAGAAAAAAGAAATCCTCATCATGCCGTGATCGCAGGAACAGGGTTTATAGGCTTTGAAATGCTAGAAAACCTAATAGCAGCAAACATTGCAGTGACGATTATAGAAAAGCAGCATAAGATCACACCCAATCTGGATGAAGATATGGCGGTTTTTTTAGAAAATGCGCTGCGCAAAAAGAATGTTTCTATACGTAAAAATACGAGCATTCTTGAAATCCACGATGACAAGATTGTTTTGGAAGATGGTAGTGAAATAGAAAGTCAAATGGTGATTATGGCTACAGGTGTAAAACCCAATGTGGCTTTAGCAACGGAGGCAGGCATTGAAATAGGGGTAACAGGTGCGATTAAGGTAAATCCTAAGATGGAAACCAATATCCCAGAGATCTATGCGTGTGGAGATTGTATTGAGACTTTTTCTGTCATTACCGGCAAACCAGTCTATAGACCCCTAGGTTCTACCGCCAATAAGACGGGAAGAATTGCAGGGGATGTAGCGACAGGGGGCATACTTCAGTATAGAGGCAATCTAAGCACTGGTATTTTTAAACTTTTTGATATGACCATCGCCAATACAGGCTTAACAGAAGCAGAAGCAAGAGCAGAAGGCATGGAGATCATCGTATGCCATAATATCAAGCCTGATAAACCTTCTTATTTCCATGGTAAAGAAATGATCATTAAAGCCATCGCAGATCAAAATACAGGTAAGGTATTAGGGGCACAGATCATAGGATATGCAGGGGTAGATAAGAGAATTGACGTATTTGCTACACTGATCACCTATGGGGCAAAAGTAGATGAACTTTTTCATCTAGACTTAGCCTATGCACCTCCTTTTTCTACCACCAAAGATCCTGTGCACTATACAGGCATGATCCTAGAAAATGCATTACAACATCATAGACCTGTGATCACAGCAGAAGAAACCCAAAGCTTAGTCGAGAGTGGGGCAAAGGTACAAATTGTAGATGCACGTGTAAGTGGGCAGTATGAAGAGGCATGTGTAGATACGGCTGTCAACATGCCCCATAGTAAACTGAGAGAAGCACTCAAAACCCTAGATAAAGAAGTGATTACGATCACGTATTGCAATAAAGGAGTCACAGGAAATGCTGCCCAAAACATACTGATCAGTCATGGATTTCAAAAAGTGTATAATCTTTCAGGAGGACATACATTTTATAAAGCGACAAAGAAGAAAAAAGGGTGAAAAGAGGCTGTGGAACTAAGTGATTAGTGCCACAGCCTCTTCATATAACTTTTAACTATGAACATGATATCTTCCTCTAGGTACGATAAAAGGTGAATAGGATACTGGATCTTGTATCACTGTACAATCCAATCCAAATACTGTGTCAATTAATTCTGATGTGATAATCTCCGATGGCGCTCCCTGTGCAATGAGTTTGCCTTTGCGAAGAGCAAATATATAATCTGCATATCTAGCAGACAAATTGATGTCATGAAGCACCATAACAATCGTAGTCCCTCTTCTTCGGTTTAAATCTGTTAACAGATCCAGAATTTCTACCTGATACGTAATATCAAGGTAAGTAGTTGGCTCATCTAAAAGCAGTATGTCTGTTTGCTGCGCAAGTGCCATCGCAATCCAAACCCTTTGACGTTGCCCTCCCGATAACTCATCTACACTGCGATTTGCAAGTTCTGTTATCCCCATGATTTCAAGCGCTTCTTCTATGGCTTCAAAATCCGTTTTATCCATACTTTTTAAAAAGGATTGATATGGATATCTACCTCTTGAAACCAAATCCCAAACCGTTATACCTTCTGGAACGACTGGTGCTTGAGGAAGCAGACCTAACACTTGTGCCAGTTGTTTAGAAGGCATTGAAGTAATTTTCTTACCATCAATTACAACCTTTCCCGAAACAGGTTTAATAAGTCTAGCAAGTGTTTTAAGTAAAGTTGATTTACCACATGCATTCGCTCCGATAATCACACTTATTTTATGACTTGGAATCGTTATATCAATTCCATCAATGATAATTCTTTTGTCATATCCAGCTACTATTTCTCTTGCTTCAAACAATGGTTGTTTTTTAGTCATTATGCTTGACCTCTCCTATTGATTACTATTAATAGAAATAGCATATATGGTGCCCCTAAAATCCCTGTAACTACACCTACAGGAAATCTTGTACTAAATACAAACTGCCCCATCAAATCTGCACCCAGTACTAATAATGCTCCAACTAAACCTGCGGACAAAACAGTTGGTGCACCTGGTCCAACAAGTCTAGATGCTATTGGCCCTGCTAAAAATGCAACAAAGGCTATAGGCCCTGTAACAGGAGTTGCAAAAGCAATTAAACATACGGAGCTTAGAATGAGTAGAATCCGTATTACATGTATTTTAATGCCAAGTGTAGTTGCAAAGTCATCTCCTAATTCTAATATTTGAAGCTGCTTTGTTAAACATAAAATAGTCATCCCAAATATAACAACAACGATACATAAAGCGGGTACGTTTTCCATACGCATTCCATTTAAACTGCCGCTTAACCATCTAAGTGCCTTTGAAACATCATATTGTGCCGCTTTAGCCAATAAATAGGAAATAAGTGCATTGATCATTGCCTGAATTCCAATTCCTATCAGGATTAATCTACCACCAGAAAATCCAGAGCCTTTAGATAGCACATATATAAGTGCTGCTACTAGAATTCCAGAAATGACTGCAGCTATAGAAACACCACTTCCACTCATATTAAGAACTAATATACAGAAAACGGCTGCAATGCTAGAACCTGAACTTATACCAATAATATCTGGACTGGCTAAAGGATTCCGGAGCATCGTTTGAAATGTATTGCCTGCTATACCAAAAGCTAACCCTGCTAAAAGTCCGCAAAGCATTCTTGGTAAACGTAGCGTTGCTATCGTAAATGAGGCGCCTTGTATTTGTTCTCCAGAAAGAACTCTTATCACTGTATGTACATCATAATTCGTTTTACCATATAAAAGCATCGTGGCACAAAGACATATAGTTAGAGCCATTAGCATGATCGTAACGCTAATCAAACGATTTTTTCTTTTCATATACCCTTGTTGAATCATAGTGTGCGTAGTTTGTATCATATAGCTCTCACCTTCGCATTCCTAGCAATCACAATAAGAATTGGTGCTCCTAAAAATGCCGTAATAATTCCCACCTGCACTTCGCCTGGACTTCCAATGACTCGTCCCAAAACATCTGAAATAGTTAATAGAGCTGCGCCTCCTATAGCGGACAAAGGAACTATACCGCTTAAATTTGAACCCATAATAAGACGTATGGCATGAGGTATCATTAACCCTATAAATCCAATAGGACCGGCAATTGCAGTGGTGGCACCTGATAGCATAACTCCTGCAATGGCACATATCATTCTTATGATTCCTATATTTATACCTAAACCAGTTGCAATATCATCTCCCAACGCTAAAACATTGAGTGCTGGTGTTACAGCTATACTTGTTATGAATCCAATGACTATAAATGGCAGTATCAACTGAATACTATCCCAAGTTGCACCACTTACACTGCCAACCTGCCAAAATCTAAATGAATCCATCACATCACTTCTAGGAAGTATAACCGCACTGACTAAAGATGATAAAACTGCACTTGTAGCTGCACCTGCTAAAGCAAGCTTAAGGGGAGTCATGCCTCCATTGCCGATAGATGCTACAAAATATACAAATACGGATGTTATACCGGCTCCAACTAATGCAAGCCAAATATACTGTTGGGGTGAATGTATATTAAAAAATGCGATTCCTATTACAACAAATAACGATGCACCCATATTAATGCCTAAAATACTTGGATCTGCTATTGGATTTCTAGTGATAGATTGCATAAGCGCTCCTGATATTGCAAGAGAAGCCCCTGCCATAATACTAAAAATTGTTCTTGGGATACGCTCACGAACGACTAATGCAGCAAAGGACATATCATCATTGTTTAATAAAGCATGGATAACTTGATTAAATGCTACATTCTTTGACCCCCATGCCAATGATGCAAATACACACATACCTAGAAAGATAATACTCCCTGCATATATCCCTATTGTCTTTGTAAGTCTCATTGTGCTTTATCCGCTGCCTCTCCAATGATCTTTAAGTATTCATCAATTGTTGCTGGAATAGATAATACAGTCGGAGTACAAGATGCTGCTAATGCAGAACCATCTTCTATAATGGCAACCGCACCATTCTTTATTGCTGGAACTGTTCCTAATAAAGTATCTGCTTGCAGTTGCTTTAATAATGTGTCACTTCCGTAAGTTGCGATCATATCTATATCTGTTAATTGGTCAATATTTTCTGAACTAATTTCAATCGCAAAACTATTTGACGCTGCTGCAAGCTTCTTAACACTTTCGGGCACTTCTAAACCTAAGTCAGTTAGATACGCTACACGAGGATCTGTTGGAAGATATACGTAGAACTTACCTAAGTCAGTAGGACTAAAGTAGCAAAATACAACTTTTTTACCTTTAATACTAGAATATTTACCAGTTTTTTCTCCAATTACTTTCTCTATATCTAAAACTAATGTATCTCCTTCACTCTTTTTACCCATTGCCGTTGCATTCATTGTTATTTGATCTCTCCAGTATGTTTGCCATGCAAGTGTAGGATATGCGACAACAGGAGCGATTTTGCTTAATAAATCGTATTCCTCTTGTGTAATTCCTGAGTATGCAGCTAATATAATATCTGGATTCGCATCACTGATAGTCTCGTAATCTAAACCATCCACATCATCAAAAACAACAGGTTTTTCTACGCCTAATTCCTTATATTTTTCTCCTGTCCAAGGTAAAAGACCATTTTCATCTGTTTTACCATAATTAGCCTTAGATACCCCAACTGGTATAACACCTAATGCTAAAGGTGTGTCTTGATTTCCCCAAGAAATTGTTACAACATCTTTTGGTTCTTTTTCTATAACAGTTTCTCCGAACGCATGTTTTACTGTAATTGGATATGTAACAGCAGAACTTTCCCCGCCATTAGATTGATGCGCATTTGTTCCTGTTGTACTTATTCCTGTTGTGCTTGCGCATCCTGTTAATGACACAGCACCAGCAAGAATCATAATTATTAATCCTTTTAATTTCATGAATATCCCTCCGTTTG
>CALKRZ010000108.1 GCA_937989765.1 uncultured Clostridia bacterium
AGTGGCAAAAAAGCTTGCAATTCTTCCCCAAAACCCAACTGCCCCAGAAGGATTAACGGTTGCAGAATTGGTATCCTATGGGAGATTTCCACATCAAAAAAAATTTGGCACTTTAGCAAAAGAAGACTATGAAATGATTGAATGGGCATTAGAGGCTACGGGTATGACTATATTTGCCGAAAGACCATTAGATTCTCTATCAGGTGGACAGCGTCAAAAGGCATGGATTGCCATGGCATTAGCGCAGGGCACCGATACGATATTATTAGATGAACCTACCACATTTTTAGACATGGCCCATCAATTTGAAGTACTAAATTTACTTAAAAAGCTCAATAGTGAGCAAAAACAAACCATTGTTATGGTGGTACATGATTTAAATCATGCGACACGATTTGCACATTATATGATCGCAATAAAAGATGGAAAAGTTATTAAAGAAGGTAAAGTTGTAGATGTAACAAAACCAGATATATTAAAAGAGGTCTTTGGTATCTGTGCTGATATAATACATGATCCCAAAACAGGTGTTCCACTTGTGATGCCCTATGATATTATAAGCGACTCTTCAAAAAGTCAGCTTCATTCATTAAGAGAAGTTGTTGCTTTATAAGAGTTCAACATGAATATTTCCTGAACTAAAGACAGGATGAGTTAAAAACTGGGATATAATCACAGCCATATATTGATAATGAAACTCAATACAATTAAAAACAGGAGGATAACAAAATGAAAAAATTTAAGGTAAGTAAAGGTATAGCTATTTTAATGTTAATGGTAACGCTACTAGCGGGATGTAAATCAACATCAGTCGAGACTTCAAAAGTTGATGAAAAACCTGCTACTCGTATTGTAAAGCATGCCATGGGAGAAACGGAAATTCCTGTTAATCCTAAGAGGATCGCAGTATTGTTTGCAAGAGATGTTGAAGCACTAATGGTTCTAGGAATAACACCTATAGCCGCAACACACCATAGACCAGGAGAGTTTGATGCCGTCCCTGAATTTAACCAAGCTTTGAAGGATGCTAGAGTAATTGATTTGGGCGATCAATCCACCCCCAATTTGGAAAAACTGTTAGAAGTTGAGCCCGACTTAATTATTCTTACAGAATGGCATGAAATGTATGAAGATGCCTCTAAAATTGCACCGACTGTGAAGATAGATATGTATGGATGGGATAGATTTGAAGAGTTGGCATCCATACTAGGTAAAGAAGCTGAAGCAGAGGCTTTTAAAGAAAGTTATGAAAAGAAAATTATTGAAGCTAAAAGTGTCATCAAAGAGCATGTAAAAGAAAACGAAACGACTCTTTTTCTCAATGTTTATGGTGTCCAATGGGGTATGGGCATAACTGAAAAAACCTTTGTATTTAACCAATTGCTTTATGATAAACTTGGGTTAACTCCAGCTCCCGGTGCAAATGATTCTGACGAACAGATAACTCCATCTGTTGAAGGCATTGTAGAAATGAACCCAGATTATATATTTGTAAGTATTTGGGACCAAGATTACTTTGATGAAATTTTTTCACAAGATGTATTTCAACATATCAATGCATTTAAAAACAATCGTGTCTATGCAATTGAATCTTACCATACTCGAAACATCAAAGGGGAAACACTAGCGATTGATTTAATTTTAGAATCAATTACAGGTGAGAAAAAATAACGCGATTTTGTCTTTGGAACATGATCTTAGTACTCGCTTCTAAGGTATGGAAGACAATTATGAGGAGTTGTGTAAAATAGCACCAAAAGGATTGACGAAGTAGAAAAATATTCATTAAAAAAGAAAAAGGAGATAAGTTATGCAAACTAGCAAAATAATTACTATAGTCATTACTATACTAATCTTAACAAGCATATTCACTGGCTGTGGAGCAAATCAAAAAACAGATACTACTGCTAGCCAACTAGAACAAAAGCCCTCGACTCGTACTGTTAAGCATGCCATGGGAGAAACAGAAATACCAGCAGAACCGAAGCGTGTGGTCGATTTAGTGGGATTATTGGATAACATGATCGCACTAGAAGTAGAAGTTATTGCTGCGCAATCAGCTAAGAGTTGGGCTGGTTTTGATTTTGCTCCATATGAATTGGAAAGACATAAAGGTGAGATAGTCCCAATTGAAGATGGATGGACACCTAATTTAGAGCAATTGATATCTTTGGAGCCGGATCTTATTATTGGCTTTGAAGGTATGGAAGACAATTATGAAGAGCTGTCTAAGATAGCACCAACCATCTTCCTAAGCCATGAATGGGGCGATTTACGTGCAGGGCTTAGAGAACTAGGTGTAATCTTTAATAGAGAAGAAAAAGCTGAAGAAGTAATTAAAGAGTATGACCAAATAGCCAGTGAAGCAAAGGATAAGCTACAAGCTGTCGTTGGAGAAGACGAAGAAACTATGTTCCTTAGAATTAGCAATAAATTCTATCGGGTATACAATAATTATGGGCAGGTTGGAAGATTGCTTTATGACGACTTAGGATTCAAACTGATGAAAGACTATCCGGTTGAAGAATGGAAGCAGGATCTATCCTTAGAGGGATTATTTGTATATAATCCTGATCGAATTTTCTTGATGACCAATAGTGGAGCAGAGCCAGAGAATCTATTAAATGAGTTAGAAAAAAGCAATATTTGGAAAAACTTAGATGCGATTAAAAACGACCACGTATATAATGCAAATGATTTTATGTATTATGCACAAGGCCCTATAGGAAGCAAAATCCTCATGGAACAGATTTTACAAAATATAATTAAATAGTTTTATAAACAAGGAGCATTCCTATATAAAACTCAGCTCTCTACCTGAGTAAAACAAGGAATGCTCCTACTATGATTTTAAATATATATCCTATTGGAGGAATTTATGATGACGAATGATATTTTTTCGGCTTTAGAGAAGGATTATTACATTTATATGAAGGATGTAGAAAACCTTATTTATAAAATAAACCTAACTGATTTTTTATTCATAGAGGAAAAGCGTAAAGAATGTATTGATTTCTATGGAGATAAGATAAAATCATTGGATAATAAAGTACAAGCAGCATATTTTGCAGGTTACTTTGGAAGTTTTTGTGCAGGTATTCAGTATTTAATAAATCATGGCATAATAATAGATTTTAGTATATCCAATATAGACATTCAGCTTTATGAAGATCATAAGTATGATAGTGTTGAAATTTGCTTTACACTAAAAGATGCGACTATGAAAGCAGTACCAGTTGACGAAGATAAATGGGTTAAAGAAGTTTTGGAGGATTTTTATAGGCAAACAGTTATGCCTTTGCTTGAAATTTGGAATGTATCTACGGGTATTACCATGGATCACTTATTAAAACTAATAAGCCTTCGATTGCACTATGATCATGAGCAAGAAGTTGAGAAGGCAAAAACAATAGAAGAAAAAAATAACGTAGAGAAAAATTTTAATCTGCTTATAAAAGAAATAGATCCAAAAGTGTTTAAAAATCAGTATAACCCTTTTGATATAACCTTTGAGATGATTGAATCTCCCAAAAATCCAAACATAATGCTAAAAATGAAAAAAGCCTGCTGCTTATATTATTTAACAGAGGGCGCTACCTGTAAATGTTATACATGTCCTGAAATGACAGAGGAAGAGCGACTAATTAGAAAAAGAGAGATTTTAAAAAAATCTATTCAATAGAGATATAGCAGGTATATAGAACAATGTTTTTAAGGAGCCAGAAATACTATGGCTAAACTTATTCTAATCCAAAGTAAAAGGACTCACTTGAATCGAAAATACAGGCAATACCTCTACTATTTATAAGCTCTTTTTCTAACTGTCCTTGTGGTGGTTTCTCTGAATATGCCTTTAAGAAATGCAGTAAGTGGAATCGTTGTGACAAGTCCAATACTACCTGTCATTGCCCGAATGATTTCAGACGCAATAGGGTCTGAATTTATAAATGCAACGAAAGAGTGATTATATATCAAGAAAACCAATATAACATTAATGGAGCCACCTAGATATGCTAAAATCAGTGTATTAGACATGGTACCCATGATATCTATACCAACATTCATACCGGATTGAATCAATTGGAAGGTAGGGATTCTTGGATTGGCTATTTCAATCTCATACATAGAAGATGAAATAGACATGCTAACATCCATAATTGCGCCTAAAGCCCCCATAATGATACCGCCGAACAGAACTCCTTTAAAATCAATAGATGAAGCACTAGAGATATAGGATAAAAGTTCTACTTCCTCACTTTCTATACCCGTTAGGTTTGCAATACCTCCGATAAAGTAAGCCAAAGATCCTGCAACTATTACACCCCCAATTGTACCACAGATGGCTGTTAATGTTTTTCTATTAAAGCCACTAATGATGAGAAAGCTTATTACAATGACAGATGAACATATGGCAATGGAAGTTATAATGGGATTATTTCCAGAGATAACCAAGGGGATATAGATTTTAATAATGCAAAAGCAAGTAAAAGATAAAGTTATGATGGCTTTTATGCCTTGTTTCCCCCCTATCAAAAGAAGAGAAGCAAGAAACAATCCTGTGATATATAATAAATAAGGATATCTTAGATGATCATATATAATAGCTTGGAGTTTGTTTTCTACTTTATTATAATGCAATGACAATAAAACCTTATCCCCAGGAACATACTTGTATTGATAAACGTTAGCCATATTAATCGTATGAAAAACAGAAAGTGTATGATGTGCAAAAGTCCCTTCTAGTATTTCTACTTTTATATCCTGATATCGCATTTGACTACTAGAGTCAATTTCATCAGATTGAATTTCGAGAATGATACCAGATACATATTTATGAAGCGTTTGATTATCCTGATCCATTGATTGAGCATAAATATCGTATGGTTTCATAAAAAAACAAAATATGCAACCAAGCATCAGATACATACTCAGGTTACTTCGAAACAAATATTGCATGTCATCCATCCTTCCTTAATCCTTGTCCTATATATATTTACAATCCAAAGAATATATTCCTTCAATCATTAATAATAAGAGCAAGTATTAAGTGAAAACATGGGGATGGTTCCAATGTTTTTGTAAGTAAATGTGTTTTATTTTTGAATAAGCTTTTCAATATCACGCTTGATCTTTGCAGGGGAAATGGTAGGGGCAAATCTTTTTACCACATTTCCTTCTGCGTCAATAAGAAATTTGGTGAAATTCCATTTGATCGCGTTTCCAAAGATGCCGGAGGAATGCTCTTGTAAAAATATATATAGAGGGTGGGCAGTAGGACCGTTAACCTTTATTTTTATATCAATCCATAAAATAAAAAGCCCGAAGGCTATCATTTCACAATTTGAAGATTCTTTTTGATCGTAAAAAGATCTTTTTCGGTTTGATTTTCTTTGTGTGTAATATAATCTAATGCTTCCGAAATCCTATCCATTTCCATATTCCTTCCTCCGCTATTATTGCTATACTATCTATTCTACCTCAAATCTTGTATTTTGCAAACAAAAGTACATGTATGTACAAAACTTTTATTCTTATTATTCCCATTGCGGTTTGTAATAAACAAAGGTTGAATAGCACAAAAAAATAAGTTCTTAGGTCTACAATAATCCTAAAAGGATGCCATCTATGTGTGGAAAGGGTATAATAAATAGGCAGAAGTAGACACTAAAAATGCTCACCTTGTATTGATGTAGAAAATAGATAACTAAAAAATCATAGAATACCTATGATTTTTATTCTGTGTAAAAGAAAAAATGAGGATACAAAAAGACAAAAGGAGAAAAGGAGCTACGATGACAAATAAAAAATCAATCATAGAAAAAGGATGGAATTTAGACAATAGTTATGCCCGACTGCCGAAATCATTTTTTACCAGTCTTACTCCAATCCCAGTACGCTCACCGAAGCTGATCATTCTTAATGTTCCATTGGCAACTTCTCTGGGGTTGAACGTTCAGGCGCTACAAAGCAAAGAGGGTGTAGAGATGCTTGGGGGCAATGAGATTCCAGAAGGCGCTTTGCCTCTTGCCCAAGCATATGCAGGACATCAATTCGGGTATTTTACAATGTTAGGGGATGGTCGAGCTGTGTTGCTTGGAGAGCAAATCACGCCTTTAGGTGAACGGTTTGATATTCAACTAAAGGGTTCAGGTAGAACCCCATACTCTCGTGGGGGTGATGGTCGAGCAACACTTGGACCGATGCTACGAGAATACATCATCAGTGAAGCAATGCATGGGTTGGGTATTCCTACCACCCGCAGCTTAGGGGTGGTGACAACGGGTGAATCAGTCATTCGCGAAACGGAGTTGCCTGGTGCAATCTTAACTCGCGTGGCGGCAAGTCATCTGCGCGTGGGCACATTTCAGTATGTTTCAAAATGGGGTACTGTGGAGGATGTGCAGACCCTAGCGGATTATGCATTACAACGACACTTTCCAGACTTTGACAGTGCAGAGAATCGATATCTTTTTCTGTTGCAGGAAGTTATCAAGCGTCAGGCTGTGCTGATTGCCAAATGGCAGTTGGTTGGCTTTATTCACGGGGTGATGAACACCGATAATATGGCTATTAGTGGAGAAAGCATTGATTATGGTCCTTGTGCGTTCATGGATGACTATGACCCCGCAACGGTATTCAGTTCTATTGACAGGCAAGGCCGCTATGCCTATGGCAATCAGCCTCATATTGCCGGTTGGAATCTCGCTCGATTTGCTGAAACCCTACTGCCGCTCCTACATGTCGATCAGACGCAGGCTGTCAAACTGGCTCAGGATGCGATTTCAGATTTTACTGTACTGTATCACTATAATTGGCTTGCAGGAATGAGAGCCAAACTTGGAATATTTAATGAAGAGATACAGGATGAATCCCTTATTGAAAATCTACTGAGTATGATGCAGAAGTATCATGCGGACTATACCAATACATTCCGCGCATTAACTTTTGATACACTGGAGGATACGGTGCTGTCTGGCTCCATAGAATTGGGTCAGTGGCAGGAACTGTGGCAGGCGAGACTAGGCAGGCAGCAGGAATCTAAAGCCGACTCCCAGCAGTTGATGAGAGACGCAAATCCTGCGATCATCCCCCGAAACCATCGTGTAGAAGCTGCACTAGAAGCCGCAGTACAAGAAAATGACTATACCGTGATGGAGCGACTTCTTGGAGTTCTTTCAAATCCCTATGCACACTCCGAGGCGCAAGCTGAGTACTCGAGACTGCCTACGACATCAACCTGTGCTTACCGAACTTTTTGCGGTACCTGATGTAGAAATAGGAAAGCAGTAGATATGATTCTTTTATTTTTATCAATCAAGTTGACGACTTGTCCTATTTGCTAGTACTATAAGATCGTGCTGCCTTTTGATTGGGGTAGCATGATTTTATAGTGAATCTACATAGAGTCTACCAAAAATATACATAAAATACACATAGAATATACATAGAATATCAGGAGGAACAAAGCATGTCTGCAAGACTAAAAGCACTCTTTGAATACGATAAAAAAGAAGAATTTCCTAGTAAATTGGTGGAATGGATTGGTGAAGTTTTTTATGATATTCTCCCAGAATACGGATATGAAGTCCGTGAGGAACAAATATTTACTGCCTTTCAACTTGCCGATGCAGTGTGCAATAAGAAAATTCACCTAGCTGAAGCAGGGCTCGGTACAGGCAAGACATTTGCCTACCTACTCACAGCTATAGCCTATGCTCGATTCAGCGGGAAACCTGTAGTGATTGCATGTGCCTCCACAGCACTTCAAGAACAGCTTGCAGGGCCCAAGGGAGATATTCAGACTCTTTCTCAGATACTTGGAATAGAGATAGATGCGCGAATGGCAAAGGATCCACGTCAATATATCTGCGATGTGCGAGTAAATGAATCTAGAAGCTTCTTTGACGAGCAGTCAAATACAATGTCTAATGAGATTACTCAATGGTTAGAAAAAACGAATCGCGGTGAACGCTCAGAAATGCCACTTGTACCCGATCGTGTGTGGAAGCAGATCGGATGGGATGAGTCTATGTCCTGCGATATGTGTGCTAGCCGTGGGTTTTGTAAACTTGTGAAGGCAAGGGAACAGTATCGACCTGCCAGAGATTTGATTATTGCAGATCATGAAATCTTTTTTGATGATCTGTGGACAAGAGAGGAACGAATTGAGGAAAGAAAATTGCCGATCCTTCCTAGTTATTCAGCAGTCATTTTTGATGAGGGGCATAAAGTGATACTTCCAGCAGCTATGCGGGCAGGACAACAAATGAGTAAAGAAGATATAGATCATATGGCTCTCACGTTAGAACAAATCCAAGGCGCTAGAGAATCCCTCACGTTAAGTGCATTTGAGTTAGAACAAGAGTGTGCTGAATTTTTTGTGCAGCTTACGCACTGTGTGGTTGAAGAGGAGAGTTCAGATCGCTTATCAGTTGTGATAGATGACACACTACTTAAAGCAGGGGATACTTTACGTAAGGCTTTAGATTGCTTGCTGCTTGAGATACAAATAGAACAAGAACTATACCTAGGATTTTTACCAACAAGTTTGCTGCAAACATATGAAACGCAAATAGAAAGGGCAATGATGGCATTAGACAGATTCAGTAGAAATAAAAGTAGAGATGTGATCACTTGGGTAGATCAACGAGATGGTAGCTTTTGGGTAGTTCCCAAATATTTAAGTAAAATGCTAGATACACATTTGTTTCAAAAAGGAGTGCCTGTGGTATTTACCTCTGCCACCTTAAGCAATGAAGGTGATTTTAGCTACTTTACACGAACGCTTGGGTTAAAAAACCCAACCTGCTCTACTGTGGAAAGTGCTTTTGATATGGAAGAACAAGTGGTTGTCTATTTGCCGGAGTGCTTGCCAAATGGGTATGAAGAGGATGGGTTTTCTCTAGGTATTAAAAAATTAATCTCTTTAATAGAACGGAGTGAAGGGCGAGCGCTAGTACTTACCAATTCGTTAGAGGAAGTTCGGAAAATCAGAAGGGCACTTCAGGGGTATCCGTTCCCTTTTGAGATTTTGTGGGAGGATCAAGGAGAGCGAGGATACCTTGTTCGAAAATTTCGAGAGGAAGTATCCTCTGTACTGATTGGTGCGAGTTTTTGGGAGGGCATTGATGTACCTGGTGAGGCATTATCTTTTCTTGTAGTATGGCAGCTTCCTTTTCCAACCCTAGACCCTTTACTTGAAGTACAACGTAAAGAGGCAGAAGAAGAAGGGCTAGATCCAATGATAACAGTAGATTATCCTGAAATGGGGCTCAAGTTAAAACAAGGATGTGGTAGGTTAATTAGGACAAAGGATGACCGAGGGGCGATAGTGATCATGGAGCCTGTAAAGGGAGCCTCTTGGGAAAAGATTGTTATGGGTGCGCTACCAGCAGGAGCCAGAATTAGAACAATAGAAGAACTACTGCATAAGAAAAAGAGCCAATAGATTTCTATTGGCTCTTTTTCTATGAACGGATAAAGCTTGTGATCGCTCTTTTCTCTCTTTCAGGGAATGGAACACCTGCCTCTTTGCCTAGGTGTATGCATTTTAAAAGCCAAGCCATATTCTTGCCTAAGGTTCTCATGATTTGCATTCCTTCTAAGTCTTGTTTTACTTCTTCTGGGGTATTTCCATGCACCATATTCCAATACTGAGACGATACAATAGGCATGTTGGAGATCGTAAAGTATTTATTTAATTGTTCAAAGGCTGCGGTGGAACCACCCCGTCTACAACTTACAATGGCAGCACCTGGTTTATATTGAAAGCCTCTTCCAGCATAGAAAAAACGATCTAAAAAAGAAGTTATTTGACCAGATGCACCTGCATAGTGTACAGGAGAACCAAAAATAAAACCATCCACTTCTTTAGCTTTTTCTAAAGCAATATTTACAGTATCGTCACTAAATACACATTTACCAGAACGATCTTTATAACAATCACCGCAAGCCATACAGCCACGAATAGGCTTGGTTCCAACATGAAAAATTTCTGTTTTAATATTTTCTTTTTCTAGTTCGTGGGCTACCTCGCATAAGGCAGTATAAGTACATCCATTGCTTTTGGGACTTCCATTAATAAGTAATACTTTCATAGGATACCTCGCTTTACTTTTATAGGTTTTATAATGGGGATAGATGAATATGCAAGAACACGTATATACTATAACACAAAAAATGTGAGTACAACCAGTAAGAGAATTAGAAATTAGCTTTTTATATGACTATAAAAAATACAAATCTTATTCAAATCTTGAATAGTGAGTTGACAAAACCTATTATGGTGATAAAATAATATTAGAATTATATATTATTATTACAGTGATAAAGGGTGATTTTTATCGGTGCAGAATTTGATTTTACATCATATATTCATTTAGTTGATTTTTTGGGGGGGTGTTTTGGAGGAAACACAGAAGTTGTTTTGTATAGTTTTAAGGATATTAATCATTCTGTGATTGCAATACATAATGGACATATTAGCGGTAGAACCATTGGTGCACCCTTAACAAGCTTTGCACTCTCAAAATTAAAAGATAAAGGAAAAGAAGGACCACCTTATTATTTGGATTATGTAGGTAAATCCAAGGATAATACCCCTTTGCGATCTAATAGTTTTTTTATTTTAGACAAGCAAGGCAACCCAAGAGGTATGATTAGTATTAATATAGATGTTACAAAATATCAACAAGCGGCAGATTTATTACAAAAACTTGCATTTATTCCACAAATAATATCTGAACAAAAAGAGCATAATAACATTGATGCTTTTCAGTCATCCCCCAAAGACATGATTCATGCGGTGATCAATGAGGTAACACATGCGGGAGAGATATCCTTAGATCGTTTAACAGTGGATGAAAAAGTTGAAATTATAAGACGATTACATGCTGAAAATTTTTTCTTAATTAAAGGTGCTGTAAGCGAAGTTGCTACTATGATAGGTGTTTCTGTGCCAACTGTATATAGGTATATAAATACTATAAATAGAGAAAAGAAGAATGGAGATGCGATATGAGTAAAAAAGTAATTAATGCAACAGCAGCGCCGGCTGCCATTGGACCGTATTCCCATGCCATTGATACGGGGCTAGGTTTGATATTTACATCAGGTCAGATTCCAGTAAATCCAGTGACGGGTGAAATCGTAGAAGGTGGAATCCAAGCCCAAACAGAACAAGTATTTGCAAACTTAAAAGCAGTTCTAGAGGCAGCTGGATCCTCCTTTGATCAGGTTGTCAAAGCAACGGTGTTTTTACAAGATTTAAAGGATTTTGTGGCTGTAAATGAAATTTATGCCAAATATCTTGGAGTGGATGCACCTGCACGTTCGGCAGTCCAAGTGGCTGGGCTTCCGAAAGGTTCTCTCGTTGAAATAGAAGTTATTGCACTAAAATAAATACTTGAAATGAAAGAATGAAAAAATATAAGTCCTATTTTTGTTGCATTTGCACAAAAATAGGGCTTATATTTTTTATTTGTATACATATTGACAAAATGGCTAGAAAGATATATAGTTATATTATGATAGTAAATTATTATCACTATAAAAATTTATCACATGGAGGGATTTGCTATGAGTAATGCAAAACACCCAGCAGAGCCATTTAAGATTAAGATGGTAGAACCTCTTAATATTACCACAGAGGAACAAAGAAAAAAGGCTTTAGAAGAAGCAGGGTATAACCCGTTTTTGTTAAAATCAAAAGATGTATATATTGATTTGTTGACAGATAGTGGAACAGGTGCGATGAGTGATAACCAGTGGGCAGGGTTAATGCTCGGGGATGAATCCTATGCTGGCAGTAGAAACTACTATAATATCTGTGATGCGGTGAAAGACATTTTTGAGTATAACTATGTAGTCCCTACCCATCAAGGTAGAGGCGCAGAACAAGTATTATTCCCATTATTATTAACACAAGGACAATATGTATGTAGTAATTTTCATTTTGATACAACCAAAGCCCATGTAGAACTATCCGGTGCCAAAGCAAGAAATTTCCTTATTCCTCAAGCAACGGATACAGGTACTTATTATGATTTTAAGGGGAACTTTAACATTCCTGCTTTAGAAGCTTTTATTGAAGAAGTGGGAGCAGAACATGTAGCCTTTTTTATTATGACAGTAACGAATAACTCAGCGGGTGGACAGCCTGTTTCCATGGCAAATCTAAAAGAATTAAGAAAAGTGGCAGATCGATATGGTAAAAGAATTGTAATGGATTCTGCTAGATTTGCAGAAAATGCTATGTTTATTAAAAAAAGAGAAGCGGGATATGAGCACATTTCTGTCAAAGACATTATTAAGGAAATGTATTCATACGCAGATATGTTAACGATGAGTGCTAAAAAAGATGCGATTGTGAATATGGGTGGTATGATTGCCATCAAAAATGACGAGGATATTTTTAGAGGTGCGCAAGCAAGATGTGTACCATTGGAGGGCTTTGCAACATATGGTGGATTATCTGGAAGAGATATGGAAGCTCTGGCGAGAGGTTTATATGAAGGAATTGATGAAAATTATTTGGAATATAGATTGGGTCAAGTGAAATACCTAGGAGATCGATTGATGGAAATTGGTGTACCCATCCAATATCCAACAGGTGGACATGCTGTTTTTGTAGATGCGAAAAAGATTTTACCTCATATTCCAGGAGAACAATTTCCAGCACAGGCAATATGTAATGCACTGTATTTGATCTCAGGGGTCAGACCTGTTGAAATTGGTTCTTTCTTATTAGGCAGAAATCCTCAGACGGGGAAACAAGAAGAATCACCCCTTGAATTGGTTCGATTGACGATCCCTAGAAGAGTGTATACACAAAGCCATATGGATCAGATCGTGGAAGGATTCCAAAAAGTAATGGAGCGCAAAAATGAGTTAGTCGGCTTAACATTTGACTATGAACCCGCTGTACTCAGACACTTCCTAGCAAGATTAAGACCACTAGATAGTAAATAAAAAGTGCCTTACTAAGGGGCATGATCACTATTAATGGATATGTAAGCACTGTGAAATAACTGCTCATTTGGGCTATATATTATTTGCCATATCAAAAAACTCTCTTGGATCTTAATAGTTTTAGCTATTTCAGACGGAAGAGAGTTTTTTGTAAATCAAAGGTTGCTAGATAATTTTATAAATATGACTCTAAAATATACTGTGAATCTTGAGGGGGATGTTTATATGAGAGAGAATTGGCAAAGTAGAAAAGGGTTTATTTTTGCAGCCGCAGGAGCAGCTATCGGTTTGGGGAATTTATGGAGGTTTCCATTCCAAGCGTATAAAAATGGTGGAGGAGCATTCCTTTTACCCTATTTGGTGGCATTGATCACATGTGCGATCCCGTTAATGATCATGGAGTATGCGTATGGAAGAAAGATTCGTGGAGGGTCTGTAAAAGCATTCTCAAAGTTAAAGAAGAAATTTGAAGTGGTTGGTTGGGTACAAGTAATGGTCCCGATCATCGTTATGACGTACTACTCAGCAATTATTTCAGTGTCTCTTATTTTTATGGTTTATTCGTTAGGACATGCTTTGGGTATAATCAACTGGCTTTCAAATCCAGGCCCTGTTATGGGTATGGTGGTAGGAAGTGCAGAAAATGCCATGGATTTAGGAGCGGGTATCAGTATTTATATCTTGGTTGCAGTCATCTTTGTTTGGGTATGTAACTGGCTCATTGTTAGAAAAGGCATTTCAGGCGGTATAGAAAAAATGTCAACCATTTTTACACCCATGTTAATGATATTAATGGTTATATTTATGATCAATGCAATTCGTTTACAAGGGGCTGCAATCGGTTTGGAAGCATTGTTTAGACCAGATTTTACAAAAATCTTAGATCCAAGTATTTGGGTTTCAGCATATGCACAAGTATTTTTCTCAACTACTTTAGCAGTAGGTGTTATGATTGCCTATGGCTCCTACTTGCATGAAAAAGCAGATGTTGTAAATAGTGCCTTTATTACCGTTTTTGCCAATGCGAGCTTTGACCTTATTGCGGGGATATTGGTATTCTCTACATTAGGATATTTGGTAAATGATATGGGAGTAGAGTTTACATCATTTGGTACGGGTGCAGGTGTTGCATTTATCGCATTTCCCATTGCGATTTCCACCATGTCAAGCAATGTAGTGATTCAAGGTTTATTAGGATTCATCTTCTTCTTTTGTTTATTTATCGCAGGAATTTCATCTAGTATCTCCATGCTAGAATCCTTTACCACAGCAGCACTTGATAAATTCAATATTTCTCGTAAAAAACTTGTTTCTATTATTTCGATAGTTGGTTTATGCGGAAGTGTTTGCTTTGCAAGCTATGCAGGCTTTAATTTTATCTTGGATATCGTAGATGCATATGTAGGAAATATCGTGATTGCTGGGTTAGGGTTGGTGGAAGTAATCTTAATCAGCTATATTTATGGAACCAAAGAGCTTAGACAGGAAGCCAATGCTTTCTCCGATTTTAAAGTGGGTAAATGGTGGGAGTATTTATTAAGATACTTTACACCTGTATTACTAGGTGTTGTGGTTATCACAAATCTATTTAACTTAGTGACTGGACTATTTAACCAAGATATGGCAGGTATTATTTCTAACATTGTGTTTGGTTGGGGAACAGTGGTAATCATGATTGGCGCATCTGTCATATTTTATAAGAGAAAATGGACTACCAATGCACATCAATAATTATTGGGGGGATGTATATGTCTATTAGTGCGATCATTATGATGTTCATCGGATGTGGAATAGTTTGGGGTGGGGCAATCGTTACGATTCTCATTGCACTGGCTGTAGATAAGAAAAACAGCCTAAAAAAGAACCAAAATAGTCTATAAAAATTTTAGGGTGTTTTAAGTATGATGATCTCATATTTAGAACACCCTTTATTTTTATAGGAAAGTGGAGATAGAGTGTTTGGATAGTATTGTGCTATACTATAAGCAAAGTGTAGGAGGTGATCTTATGATCATAGAAGTAATTCATATGCTGGAAGGTGTATCAAATGCTACTTTGACAGCATATATTCAAGATGCAT
>CALKRZ010000109.1 GCA_937989765.1 uncultured Clostridia bacterium
TTAATAACCATGATCAGCCACGGCAAGTATCTCGCTTTGGCAATGATAAAAAGTACAGGGTAGAATCGGCCAAGCTGCTGGCTACCTATCTTCATACGCTTCAAGGAACGCCTTATGTCTATCAAGGAGAAGAAATCGGAATGACCAATGTGGCTTTTGACAGGATAGAAGACTATAAAGATGTAGAGATCCTGAATAAATATCATGAAATAATAAATACAAAATCTATGGATGTAAATGTATTTATGCAGGGTGTGCATTCCCATGGTAGGGACAATAGTAGAACGCCTATGCAGTGGGATGATCGCTGTTATGGAGGATTCACTACAGGTACGCCTTGGATCAAATCAAATCCTAATTATAAAGAGATCAATGTAGCCCAAGCACTAAAAGACCCTGATTCTGTATTTTACTATTACCAAAAATTGATGCAACTGCGCAAAGAACATTTGGTTATGGTGTATGGAGTATATGATCTATTATTGGAAGAACATCCACAGATTTATGCGTATACTAGAACCTATGAAGAAGACCAACTTTTAATTATCCTCAATTTCTCAGAGGAAGAGGCATTATTTATCCTTCCAGAAGAAATCGTATATGAAGCTCCGAGATTACTGATCGGCAACTATCAAACAACTTGTCCAGAAGAGATGACCAAAATTAATTTAAAACCGTATGAAGCGCGGGTGTATAAACTAAAATAAATTTTATAAAACAAGATTTAGAAGAAGAACAAAAAAAGAATCGGATAACGATTCTTTTTTTGTTCCATAAATTTCCCGCTTTGTGGTACACTATGAATATAGGATGTAACCATCCGACGGATGATTGATAAACTATAGCATAACGGAGCTTTGTTCCGTTTGACAAAGATCATAGGGTGAGAATATGATAAAACTAACGAGACAATTTTATGAACGAGATACGTGTAAAGTAGCCAGAGAATTACTGGGCAAATACTTAATCCATGAAGTAGCGGGTGAACGGTTCATAGGAAAGATTGTAGAAACAGAGGCATACAAGGGGTCAGAAGACAAAGCAGCCCATAGTTATAATAATAAAAGGACAAAACGCACGGAAATTATGTTCGGACCTGCAGGCCATGCCTATGTATTTTTGATTTATGGGATGTACCCTTGCATGAATATTGTAACAGAAGAAGTAGATAAGCCCTGTGCTGTACTTCTTCGAGGGCTTGAGCCTATAGAAGGACAGAATAGTATGGCGAGTAGGAGATTTCATAAATCCTATCATGAATTAAAAAAAGCGCAAAAAATCAATCTCACCAATGGACCAGGAAAATTATGCATGGCTATGGGGATTACTATGGAATCGTATGGAGCAGATTTGTGCAGCAGTTCATTACAGATCAGTGGACTAGAAGAACAAAATTTTGATATAGGTGTGAGTCCAAGAATTAATATTCCTTATGCAGAAGAAGCAATACTGTATCCTTGGAGATATTATATCAAAGATCATCCATATGTATCTGTTCCGCAGTAAGAAGCATCTAGCATACTATATGGTCAGCACATAGATGGCTCATAGATGTACAACAAGGGTAGGGTTTATTGCTTTGACTAAAAAATATATTGATATACTTTTAAATGTTTTGTAAAATAGAGGTAGATGAAATAGATGAGGGGGATATAATGAACGTATATACAAAAAAAATAAGAGCCGTATTTTTCTGGATAGTTTTTAGCATACAGTTGGTATCAGGTTCTTTGGCTTACGGAGCAGGAGTGCAGAATACGGCTACAGAGCTTGAACAAGCGCAACAGTATGGTTTTATTACTGATAAGATCTCGGGAGAGTTGCAGGTCAACATAACCAGGGAAGAATTCTGTGAACTTCTAATGAAATTATATAACAAGATAAAACCTACAGCAAATATCTCTATACCCACTACACCTTTTAAAGATACAAATAACCCAGACGTACTAAGAGCATATAGTCTTAATCTGGTCAAAGGGATAGGATATGGAGAATTTGGCCCACAAAATCCTGTAACAAAGCAAGAAGCAGGGGTTATGCTTCTTAGAATAATACATAAAGTAAACCCGCAAATAGACCTTCAAATGATCAATAGTATTCAGTTTTCTGATAAAGGACAGATCGATGCATGGGCTGTACAAGCACTACAGTTTACACATCATCGTAAGATTATGTCTGCGACTAATCAGAAGGCCATTCAACCTAAAATAAATATATCAAGAGAACAGGCAGTACTGTATATATACCGCGCCTATGAAGCCTATAGAAAAGTGGGGATAGCAGAGTTTGTGCAAGGGCGCAAAGTGTATAAAGGCAGCGTCCACAAAGAATATGCAGGACATAAAGGATGGACGGGGAAGAATTCGATTTTGCTTCGACAGTATGCCTACTCAGGAGAAAATACACTACGGCTTAATCATCATGATTTTACATACCTCCTCAATAAGAAATTTGTTAAAGTAGTGGGGTGGCATGGAGTGGAAGATCACCGTCCTTCCCATACTGCTTCTTCTGTAAAGGTTTTTACAAATGGCAAGTTAAATACCACTAGCACAGCCATACAAGGACAAGGTAGAGTAGCATTTGAAGTGGACTTAACAGATGTAAATGAGTTCCGAATAAAGGATGATGGAGATGGTGTGCTATTCAATTTGACTTTTATTTTGGCAGAATAAAAAAATAACATGAGGTACAAAACGAGCGGGGGTTGTATATGCAGATCAACATACCTTTTTGTAAAGGAAAGTACAGGAGTTTGTTTTTTGTATACATTGTATGTGCAGGAATAGTAAGCGGTTGTGCAAATAAACCAGAACAAGAGATCTTAGTTTCACAGCCTCAAGCAATACACCAAGATCCTGTCTCTTCTCAAGCAGAAGAAAGTATATCAGAAGAGGAAGGTCTAAAGCTTGGAACCAATAATGAAAATATAGTTCAGGATGATCTGAAATATAGATTGGATGCCATCAAGCTAGAAATGAAAAAGACGACTACTGCCCAAGCTTCAGCAGAGGTAGAAGAGCTACGGGATATGAATATGCAGCTTCAGCAAGAGCTTGAAAGCCTAAAAAGACAGAATGCAAATATTCAACAACTAGATATTTCGAACACAGTAGATGCTAGAGCACAATTTGTAGGATTTCCAAAAGTACTAGGAAATGTTATAGAAGAAATGCAGGAGCAAGACAAAAGTTTTCCAGTAGAGATAAAAAAAATCACATTATCCAATGGATTTGTATATCAAGGGCAGTGGCAGCAGGAGAAGGCAAATGGAGAGGGTAAAATATATTATCCATCTGGTCTTGTATGGTATGAAGGCCAGTGGCAAGATGGAAAAAGAAATGGGCAGGGTAAAGTCTATACGAAAAATGGTAAAATGTGGTATGATGGAGAATGGAAAGACGATCAATGGGATGGACAAGGCAGAGTATACTCCAAATACGGAGATATATGGTATGAGGGAGATTGGATAGAAAATAAACGAAGTGGACAGGGAAAAAGCTATGCTTCAAATGGGGAAATATGGTATGAGGGTCAATGGAAAGATGATGTATGGGATGGACAGGGTCGTATGTATCATGAAAATGGAAGTATTGCTTATGAAGGTATGTGGTTCAATGGAAAAAGAAATGAGCAAGGACGCAGTTATTATGAAAATGGAAACTTGGCGTATGAAGGTATGTGGAAAGAGGATACAAGAAATGGCCCTGGCAAAAGTTATTTTATAGATGGAAAGATGGAATATGACGGCTCATGGGAAAATAACAAGAAAGATGGACCAGGAAAAGAATATCAAAAAGATGGACAATTAAAATATAGTGGAATGTGGAAAAATGGTATCCTAGAACAATAATTCAATCCTTTGAGACATTTTTTGAGATATAAAAAAATATTTCCTTTGATGAATAAGAATATTGTGAGGAGGTTTATGATGGCTATAAAAATTGTTGTTGACAGCTGTTGTGATGTAACACCACAAATGAAAAATGATATGAATCTTTCCATTGCGCCTCTTACATTATATGTAGAAGATAAAACGTTTGTAGATGATGAAACCTTAGATATTCAGGATCTTTTACAGTCTATGAAGAAGAGTAAAAAAGCAGCTAAAACTGCCTGCCCTTCTCCAGAAGAATATATGAATCTATACAAGGGAGAAGACAGTGTTTTTGTGGTAACCCTCAGTTCAGCACTTAGTGGAAGTTATAACAGTGCAGTACTCGCTAAAAAAATGTTATTAGAAGAAGTAGGAAATAAATTTATTCATGTATTTGATTCTTTAAGTGCTTGTGTAGGAGAAACTTTAGTGAGTTTGAAAATATCAGAGTTGGCGAGTAATGGTTTATCAGAGACTGAGATCGTACAAAAAGTGAATGACTATATAAAAGAAATGAAGACCTTATTTTTATTAGAAAACCTCGATAACTTAGTCAAAAATGGAAGAATTAATCCAGTGATTGCAAAGATCATCTCTGTGCTTAATATTCGTCCAATTATGGGATCTACAGACGAAGGAACGATTCAGCTAGTGGAGAAAGCAAGGGGATTTAAAAAGGCTTTTACTCGGCTTGCTGAAATTATTGGAGAGCAAGGCGAACAAATAGAAGATAAAGTATTAGGTATTGCGCATTGCAATTGTTTTGAAAGAGCACTAGCCTTCAAAGAAGAAGCACTAAAACGATATAATTTCAAAGATATTGTGATCGTAGAAATGCGAGGCGTATCTACCATATACGCTAATGATGGAGGTATCGTCATTGCATTCTAGACAAAAAGAGTTTTAGCTTAGGCTAGAACTTTTTTTATGAACTAGGAAAGTTCGTCTTGCTCGCAAGGGACCAAACTTTCCTAGTTCATAAGTGCGTGGGTCTTTTTGCACGCTTTCTTGTATCATTATTTTTAGAAGATCCAAATTTTAAAATATAAAATTGATAAAACCTTGGAAGTTTGCTATGATAAATCTAAGGATTATGATAGTCGATGCTGTGAAGGAGGAGGAAAGTGAGCTTAACTAAAAAGATTTTACTATTAACTGCAGCACTATTCATTAGTAGCATTTTTCTTTTATACGGTGTTTCACGGGCGATTATCTTAAAAAGTTTTTCAAAAATAGAGTTGGAAAAAACCAAGACCAATATAGAACGAGTAAATAGTGCATTTCAACAGGATCTTTCTGCTTTGGTAGGGGTAAACTTAGAGTATTCCCGTTGGAGTGATACGTATCAGTATATGGAAGATCGATCTGAAACTTATATTGAATCCAATTTTACAGATATAAATACCCTCCAAAAATTCAGAGTTGATTTTCTGATGTTTGTCACTACAGAAGGAGAAATCATATATGAGAAAGCTGTAGATGAAGAAACAGGAAAAGAAACTCGTCTACATGATGCACTCAAAGAAGAAATTCTTTTTCATGAATCTTTACGAGATGCACGCAATAAGATAGGTACGGCAGGGATTATACTATTAAAAGAGGGTCCAATGATGGTTACTTCTTATCCTATTTTACCCAATGATGGAGTAGGACCTAATAGAGGATTTTTGATTATGAGTCGTTTTTTTGATCACGGGCAGATACAAAAACTGGCTCAGATTACGCATTTAGACATTTCTATGGTGCATTTTAGACAATCATTTCCCAAAGAGTTTCAAGAAGCCTATGAAAAAATGATCACCGATCCCATCCATATTAAGCCATTAAGTGGCGAAAGTATTGCAGGATATGGGATCATAAAGGATATTTATGGATCACCTGCGGTATTTTTAAAAG
>CALKRZ010000110.1 GCA_937989765.1 uncultured Clostridia bacterium
CTATACCCATTCTAGAAGTGTCTCATTTTCTAAAAACTTTCTGCCTCTACTAGCTGAAGGTACAGAATTTGAGTTTAAATGGTCTATGCTTTATCAGGCACATCTAGCAGAAGGCATTCGAGATCCTATCAAAGTGTACGAATACCTTAATCAGTACTATGTGATAGAAGGGAATAAGCGAGTCAGTGTTATGAAATATGCAGAAGCTTATTCGATCATGGCTACAGTACATCGTGTGATCCCCAAATATGATGACCAAGACCCCCAGATTAAAATCTACTATGGCTTCCTAGAATTTTATAAAAAAACAGGCATTAACACCGTTTGGTTTTCTGATGAACACAGCTTTGAAAAACTCTTTGCCTATCTAGAAACCCTTAAACTTCATGATGATGTGTATAAGGATGTCTATGATTATTTTAGCCGTGGAATCTACCTGCACTTTCGCAAAGTTTATCTAGATTTGGGTGGAGAAAAGTTAACCATTACCACAGGAGATGCTTTCTTGGAATACGCCAAGATTTATGGTGTCTCTGAAGAGCCTGATGCTGTGATTAGAAGCCAGCTCAAGGGACTTTGGACAGAACTTGAGACTTTGTCTACTCATGAATCTATACAAGTACAAACTGAACCCGTAGAATCGACTCCCAAACCTGTTTTATCTGCTTTCTCTACCTTGGTATCCCCTCGCAAAAAGCTAAAGGTTGCCTTTGCTTATCCCAAGACAATCAAAACTTCTGGCTGGTCCTATGGCCACGAGCTGGGACGGCTTCATATAGAGGATATACTAGGGGATCATGTAAATACCACTTATATAGAAAATGTACCGCAAACTGCTGAAGCCTATGAGCATTTTAAAAAACTAGCCAAAGATAATGATATCATCTTTACTACAAGCTCGGCTCATTTGGATGCTACTTTAAAAACTGCGTTGGAGTTCCCTCATGTAAAGTTTCTTAATTGCTCCGAGAGTTATTCGTATAAGAATGTGAATACTTACTCTGGCAGATTATATGAACCTAGATTTTTGACGGGGATGATCGCAGGCGCCATGACCCAGACAGACATTTTAGGATATGTGGCAGTTCATCCCACCCCTGGTATTATCAGTACCATTAACTCTTTTGCTCTCGGCGCTCGATTAGTCAATCCCTATGTCAAAGTCAAAGTAAGATGGATTCATAGAAATCAAATCACCGAACAGTCTGATACGATTAGCAATGACTTAGTAAAAGAGGGCGCCGATATTATCTGCCATCAAAACACTCCGCTTCCTCAGGATATTTCTAAAGAATTTGGAGCTTATACTATGGTCTATGACGGAGAAGCCGAAAAGTGGGTTCCCGATAAGCACCTAGCTTCTCCTATCTGGAATTGGGGGATCTTTTATGAAAAAATTATTAAAAATATGCTCAGTGACAAATGGAAGATCGTGATTGACTTATTTGGGGGCAACTCAAAACTCATTAATTTTTGGTGGGGTCTAAACTCAGAGGTAGTTGATATCCTGTACTCCAAGCGGTATGTCCCAAAGGATACTCAGAAATTAGTAGAACTTATGAAACGATCTATTATTTCTAATACTTTTCATCCCTTTACAGGTCCTATATACGATCAAGCTGGCATTTTACGGATTGATTCGGATGAAATAGCCACCAATGAACAGATTTTTACTATGGATTGGTTTGTAAATGTGATCGAAGGCACTATTCCCCCTTTAGAAAAAGAAAACGTCCCTATTTTTCATAAATAATAAATGGATCTCAGAAAAAGTATGTGGTAAGGCAAATATATGCATCTTCCAATAACTACAAAATCGCGCTTGTGCAAAGGGGAAGTTTAGTTGGAATCTGGGATGCGCTCCTTTATTGTAATTATTTCCAGATGCATATATTTACCTTACCACCACATACTTTTTCTGAGATCCATAAATAATAAATAAACCGCAGTATAGCGTGCTTACACGCTATACTGCGGTTTATTTATATTCTACTATATAATATTCATATGCATTGATAATGGTCGTATCTTTATATTGTTGAATCCGTTCTTGCCGTTTATAATTCAGATGCTGATGACCATGGATAAAATACTTAGGATTATGCTTGTCCATCAAGTCCGTAAATGCGGTAAATCCTCGATGACATAAATCTTCCCCGTCCCCTAATGCATACGCCGGTGCATGGGTAAGCAAAATATCAATTCCTTTATTTTTCCACAGTTTAAATCTTAGCTTTCTTATTCTTTTATTCATCTGCTTGTCTGTGTATTGATAGGCTCCACAGTTATATTTCATACTGCCTCCAAGACCCATAATTCGAATCCCTTTATAGGTGATGATCTGTCCGTCAATACACTCACAGCCATCTGGTGGCGTTTTTATATAGCTTTCATTATGATTGCCTGGTATATAGTAAAGAGGCGCATGGATCATAGTTACAAGAAAGGACAAATATTTGGGGTTCAAATCTCCAGCTGATAGAATCAGCTCTACACCCTTAAATCGTTCTGGATCAAAATGATCCCATATATAAGGTACTTCTCTGTCTGATACCAGCAGTATTTTTACGACTATCACCTTCTTTAGGAAGAAAAAACTTCCAAGCTTTCTTATAGAATAGCATAGAAGGCTCTTTTATTCAATCATTCCTCTACAAGTTTTCCTTCTTCGACTATTATTTTACCGTCTACGAGGGTATAGCGTATTTTTCCTTGCAGATTCATTCCATGAAAAGGAGTATTTCTACTTTTGGAGGCAAACTCCTGCATATTTACTCTATACGTGGCAGCAGGATCTATAATGGTCATATCGGCAGCACGGCCTACCTCTAGTGTCCCTTTATCAATACCCAGAAGCTTTGCAGGATGGAGGGTCATTTTGGCGATGAGTTGCATCGGCGTCAAATACCCCTCTTGTACCAGTTGCGTGATCCCTAATGCAAGTGCTGTTTCTAAGCCTACAATGCCAAAAGCTGCATTTTCGTACTCACAGTTTTTATCATCTTCATGGTGCGGGGCATGATCTGTTGCAATGATCTCTATGGTTCCATCTGCTAAAGCTCTCTTTATGCTCTTGACATCTTCTGCCGAACGCAGGGGTGGGTTCATCTTCGTATTGGCATCATATCCCTCTACCGCCGCATCCGTCAAGGTAAAATGATGAGGACAAACTTCTGCTGTTACCTGTTCTCCTCTTGCCTTTGCTTCTCTAAGAAGCTGCACACTACCCTTGGTACTGATATGACACAGATGGAGTTTTACCCCCGTCCCCCTGGCTAGTAGTAAATCTCGTGCTACGATTACTTCTTCTGCATCTGCTGGAATGCCTTTGATACCCAAAAGCTCAGAATAGGCTCCTCCATGCATAGCTCCACTTCCCGCTAGCGTAGGATCTTCACAGTGAGATAACATAGGAATATGAAACATCGCTGCATATTTCATCGCTTTTTTTAATAATCCTGCATTCATGACCGTTTTTCCATCTTCACTAATCGCACAAGCTCCTGCCTGAGCCATTTTTCCGATATTGGCGAGTTCTTCCCCTTTTTGACCTTTGGTGATCGCACCTACAGGCAGTACATGTACTACCCCTTCTCTTTCTGCCTTTAGCTTAATATATTCTACCAATATCTCATTATCGATCACTGGACTGGTATTCGGCATACAGCAAATCGTAGTAAATCCTCCAAGTGCTGCACTCCGTGTTCCTGTGGCGATGGTTTCTTTATGTTCAAATCCTGGTTCACGAAGATGTACATGAACATCAATAAGACCCGGTACGACCCAGCATCCTGCGGCCTCTATTACTTGATCTGCCACCATATCCAAATTTTCTCCTATTGCTGCAATGCTATCGTCTTCAATGAGTACATCTTGTATCTTGTCTATATTCCATGCTGGGTCTATGACTCTTCCACGTCTGATAAGCAGTCTCATTTTGTTTTCTCCCTTCTATTAATACTGATAATAATGCCATTCGAACTGCTACCCCATTTTTCACCTGTTCATTGATCACTGATTGAGGCCCATCGATGATATCGGTACTGAGTTCGATTCCTCTATTGACAGGGCCTGGATGCATAATTAGGGCATCTGGGCGCGCTGATCGCAGGATTTTTTCATCCACTCCAAATAAGTGGCTGTATTCACGAAGATCAGGAAACTGTCCTCCCTTTTGTCTCTCTAGCTGTACTCGAAGCCCCATAACCACATCTGCATCCTTTACTGCACTTTTGATATCCGTAGTGACTTTGGCTCCTAAGACTTCCATTCCTTTGGATAGTAATGTAGAGGGGCCTGCTAGCACGACCTCTGCGCCTAACTTTGTTAATCCAAATATATTGCTTCTGGCTACTCGGCTATGTGCAATATCACCCACAATAGCTACTTTTAGCCCTTTGATCCTTCCTTTTTTTTCTTGGATAGTAAATATATCTAATAATGCTTGAGTAGGATGCTCATTGCTTCCATCCCCTGCATTGATCACACAAGCATTTACATTCCTTGCCAAAAGATGAGCAGACCCTGTCATGCCGTGACGAATAATCATCACATGAATCCCCATTTGATCCAAGGTAACCCCTGTATCAATTAAGCTTTCCCCCTTTTTTACACTACTTGAAGCTACCCCAAGATCTAATACAGATGCTCCCAAATACTCTCCTGCTAGGGCAAAAGACATTCTGGTTCTGGTACTATTTTCATAAAAAAGGGTAGCCATGCTGATTTTGTCAAGTTGGTGACTTCTCTTTTCCACGCAATCCACTTTTTCCTTCATTTCTCTTGCTGTATTTAAAATATACTGGATCTCTTCTTGCGACAAATCTCGTATACCTAGCAGATCTTTTCTTGCAAACATGGTAAACCCTCCTTTTTTCCCCAAAGAAAAGGACAATAAAAAGAGAATTGATCTCCTTTTATTGTCCTATTTTTATCATATACTCTCGTTACCATACAACGCTTTATAAACCTGAGGTTATTGATCAGGTTCACTAAAAAAGTATAATAAAAGCACGCACGGATGGATCCCATCATACATTCCTCCCTTTGTGATCTCACAGGATCATATTAAAGGTCGACATGTGGCTCTGTCGAATCACTTTTTAACTTGAATGAATTTTATCATGGTCTTGTAAAAATGTCAATCCTGTTATTCTTGACTACCTATTTATATTCAAACTACCTCTACACCACGACATCCATTTTTCTATCCTATTATTTTTTTCACAATAAGTATACATACCTATCGTGCTTATTTGTTTCATATGATTATCAGAATATGAATTAGTTATATATAAACCCTGCATATGCATATTATTTCAATCCTATTAAAACGTATTTCCCCTCTATACATTTGCAAGAATGGTGCTAATAGATTGCATATGTTTAATTTTTTTGTTATACTATTTAAAATAGATACTATCATAAGGAGTGATTTAGATGAAAAAATTAGATTTGGCATCAAAAATATTGATTGCCATGGTGCTTGGGGTGGTCGTTGGTATTATACTTAATCTCAGTATCAATAACTGGGGGATTTTAACCACAGAAATGTATAAACCCCTAGAAGTATATATATTTAGCCCCATAGGCTCTATCTTTATTCGGGCTATCCGCATGCTGGTAGTACCCATGGTGTTTGTCTCCTTGATTAATGGGGTTGCTCAGATCGGAGATCTTAAAAAACTTGGTCGTGTGGGGGGCAAAACCCTAGCATTTTATCTGGTTACCACAGCCCTTGCCATTACTATTGGTTTAACATTGGCTTCCATTATTCAACCAGGTCAACATATTACAAGACCTTCTGACATAATATATGAAGCAAAAGAAGCAAAACCTTTCGTAGATATTATTGTAGATATGATACCTACCAATCCACTAGAGTCCATGGTCACTGGAAATATGCTTCAGGTCATCGTATTTAGTATTCTTTTGGGGATGGCTATCACGGGTATTTCTAAAGAAAAGTCTGGAAAACTGTTAGATTTACTCGATGCTACCAATGATGCCATCCTAAAAATAGTGGACTTTGTTATGCAGATCGCACCTTTTGGGGTATTTGCTTTACTCGTAAAAGTAGCTGCAACAGAAGGTTTTCAAACCTTACAAAGTCTACTGATTTATATGTTTACAGTGATACTGGCTCTCGTCTTACAGGTTGTAATTGTATATGGTGGCGGACTTATGCTTTTTTCCAAGATGAATCCTATTTTATTCTTTAAAAAGTTTAAAACTGTGATGTCTATTGCTTTTAGTACTTCTAGTTCTAATGCAGTGCTTCCTGTGACCATGGAAACTGTGGAGAAAAACTTTGGTGTACATAAAAGTATTTTAAGTTTTACACTTCCTTTAGGGGCAACCATTAATATGGATGGAACCGCTATCATGCAGGGAGTGGCAACTATATTTATCGCTCAAGTATTTGGTGTACCTTTGCCATTTACCGCACTACTTACAGTCGTACTGACAGCAACCCTCGCTTCTATCGGAACGGCTGGAGTTCCTGGAGTAGGGCTGATCACGTTATCCATGGTACTGGCATCTGTAGGCCTTCCTGTTGAAGGTATTGCTATTATTCTTGGTGTGGATCGTCTTCTTGATATGCTTCGTACAGCCGTCAACGTAACGGGCGATGCAATTGTTACAATCATCGTGGCAAAAAGTGAAAATGAAGTAGATGAATCCATACTCTACTCTTCTTCAATCCATACTTCATCCTTATCCATCAAAGCATAAAGATATCCACAAAAAAGAGCAGTGCGCTTTGGCGCACTGCTCTTTTTTGTAGATATCTTTATGCTTTACTGTGCAATGGTAGGTAAAAGATTGGCACTACTAAGCGCCTCCCTCACAAAATATGCAATGATAGAGCCTAGAAGGATCTTTAAGAGATCTGCTCCAATGAAGGGCAGTGCGCCTGCATGTACTGCAGCCACTATATCCATTTTAGCTACCATCATAAGCTGCAGTACACCCAAGGTATAGATGACCATTACCCCGATCACCATAGCGCCCAAAATAATGCTATATCTTGCTACTGCATTTTTACCCCAAGTACGACACTTTTCCATTAATAACCCAATAACAAAAGCCGCTGCAACAAAACCAAAAATATATCCTCCTCTAGCCCCAAATAATACCCCTGGACCGGATTCGAAGCCTGAATATACCGGTAAGCCAATAAATCCTAATAGCACATAAGTCACTAGTGCAAAAAATCCCAACTTTGAACCTAGCACGGCTCCTGTAACTGCTACAGCCAAAACCTGTAGGGTAATGGGTATGGGGGTAAAGGGCAAAGGAATCCGCAGTATCGATAAAATACAAATCAATGCTGTAAATAACCCTACCAACGCTACCTCTTTAGTTTTTAACTTCATATGTATCATCCTTTTCTCAATATACTTATAGCCTTGTAATCGTAAAACTGGTATTCTTTTTAATTTCACAATTCATAGCTATAGCAGTATTGTAGCTAGCATTATACCGTTTGTCAACCTTTTATTTTTTTTGGTTTACAATTTTTTATTGCATATAAAAAGAGTAAGACCTTCTTTTTTTGCAAGGTCCTACCCTTTGTATTATTTTGTTGCAGATGCCTTATATCTTAAACTTGGATACCAACTCTTGCAATGTTTCCGCACTTTGGGCATTTTCTTTAGCACTTAGGGTAATATTTTGTACTTTGCCCGTTACTTCTACCATCTGATCCGAGATATTTTCCACACCCGCAGCTCCTTCGCTTACAGCGCCTGCTACCTCATAAATAGCGGATGAGATATTAGATATAGATGCACTTAATTGTTGCGTAGTTGCACTAAATTCAGTCATAGCATCTTGCACTGAGGTTGCATCTTGATTATACTGTTCGCCTACCTCTATTAGTTTTTTATAATCCTGTAGTACTTGGTTTTCCATAAAACTCAACATTTCTTCAGAACTACTAGAAAGATTTATGACAGAAGAAGTGACCACTTCTACTACTTGTTGAATATGAGCAGCCGTACTAGATGATTGTTCTGCTAATTTTCTTATTTCATCGGCCACTACTGCAAACCCTCTCCCTGCTTCTCCTGCTCTAGCCGCTTCAATTGCTGCATTGAGCGCCAAGAGATTGGTTTGATCTGCGATGGCTAAAATAGATTTAGTCATCATATTAATCTGCACTACTTGTTTTGATTCTTCTATAGCGACTTGAGAGTTTTCTTTTACAGTATAAAAAATCGTTTGTGCTTTTCGAGATGTGTCTACTGCCGATTCTTTTAATTCATTTGCTCTTTGGCTAATTTCCTGTGAAAATACGGATAACTCCTCAGACCGTTTGGATATAGAATTAGTTGCAGACTCTACTTCTCCTATCGTTGCTGTGATTTGTTGTGTTGAAGCTGCTGATTGTTCCATCCCTGCTGATAATTGTTCTGTAGTAGAAGATGTCTCATCAATACGATCCCGAATGACCTGTATCATTTGGTCCACTCCTCCTGCATTCTTCTCTACCGTGCTAGAGATCTCTTGCAGACTTTCAATCATATCTCGCAGCACTTGTCTTGTAGTCAGCATAGATCTTGCTATTTGACCTATTTCATCCTTTTTCTTTGTTAAGGGTATTATATCCTGCTCATTATTACGAAAATCCATTTGAGCTGTCATATCTATTAATCGGGCTACTTTATGAATCGGTTTGGCAATATTAGTAGCAACTATATAGCTAGACAATGCCGCAATAATAGTCATGATAAGTCCTAATATAATAATCATAGCTGTCATTTCCTTAACAGGAGCCTGAATTTCTCCCTTATCCCCAGCTACTACCAATGTCCATCGTGTTTCAGGTATACTGCCAAATACACCCACTTGCTCTTGCCCGTTTACTTTATATTCAATCATATCCCTTTCGACATTTTCTCCAAAAGATATTCTTTTGGAGAAATCCTGTATGATAGGGATTTCTATAGGACTTCCAATCTTGTCTTTTTCTGGGTGATATATGATATTGCCTTTTTCATCAATAAGATACCCGTAGATTGTTTTTTTATCTCCTATCTTTGCAGTAGCTAAATGTTCAGCAATCTTTTCTGCGTATACTGACTTGGCTACAAATCCTAAAAATCGACTACTAGACATAACTGGATAGGTAAATATGATAACCTGCTTTCCACTAGATTTAGAAAACAAAGTTTCACTAATCACAGAATTATGAATTTCTATTGTTCTTTTTGTATACTGCCGTTCTGATACATTGGCACCTATCAACTTTCGATCAGAGTCCGCAACTATAATACCTTCTCTATTTACAATGAATATATGCTCCACTCCATCTTCTAGTTGATACTGATCCAACAGCATGTTTGTCATATTTGTAATCCCCGTGATTTGCTTAGATGACGGCTTTGTATCATACTCTGCTAGCAGTTCTAGAACCAATGCATCGGATGATAACACTTTTGCAGAAAGCTGCTCTTTTTCAATAGACTTTATAATATAGTCTACTTCCCCTTTATTGAGTGCTTCCATTCCCTCTTCCATTTGTTTCAAGATGATTCTATTCGCTGTTATAGATATAAAAATACCCATAGTTACAACCAAAAAGATCATTAAAGATACTGTAATAGCTGTTATCCTATTTTTTATATTCATTATCTAATCCCCCTCTCTTCTATTTTATCTTATACTAATAAATTGTACAAACTGTAATTATTACCATTACTATATATTTTTGCAACAAAAAAGGCCTGTCGCAGTAAGTAGTTAGTACACAGCCCTTTTTTTTATAAAAAATAAATCCCAGACTCCAAAAAGTCTGGGATTTATAGCATTATTATTTTACATGAAAATTTTGGGATTATCCTGTTAGGTTATTTTAAAACACACCGTTGTAATGAAGTATAATCATATGTAATCCTTCTCTTGTTTTTATTTTTATAACTACTATGGATAAAAAATAAGACCTTCCAGAACTCGGAAAGCCATGATTTTGCTACATTTATTGTAAGCGCGAGACGGGATTCGAACCCGCGACCCTCGCCTTGGCAAGGCGATGCTCTACCACTGAGCCACTTGCGCACATGAAGCGGGTGATGGGAATCGAACCCACGTATCCAGCTTGGAAGGCTGGTGTGCTACCATTGTACTACACCCGCAAAACTAAAATCTGGCAACCACTTACTCTCCCGGGCAGCTTCCCGCCAAGTACCATCAGCCGTCTATGTCTTAACCGTCATGTTCGGTATGGGTATGGGTGTGTCCCATAGACGCATCATCACCAGAAAAT
>CALKRZ010000111.1 GCA_937989765.1 uncultured Clostridia bacterium
AGCGTCAGCGCAGTTCAAATATTTTAACAGTTATATGCAAGCTGAAGAAAATGAGATCGATGTGCTGATCGCAGATGAAGCCCATCGAATTCGTAAGTCAAGCAATAACAGGTTTACAGCGGCAGCCAATAAATCAAATAAGGAGCAGATTGAAGAGCTGCTGCGAGTTGGGAAAGTCTGTGTGTTTTTTATAGATGATGATCAGATTGTGAGACCGGATGAAATAGGATCTGTTCAGTATATTAAACAGCATGCAGAAAAAAACAACTATAAAATATTAGAGTTTCAATTAGAAGCTCAATTTCGTTGCAGTGGCTCAGATGGATTTGTGAATTGGGTAAATAACACATTGGATATCAAAAGGACAGCTAATGTAATATGGAAGCAAGATGAACAGATATTTGATTTCAAGGTTTTTTCATCCCCTTTGGAGCTTGAAAATGCGATTCGTCAGAAAGCTGAAGAAGGTTTTTCAGCTAGAATGACAGCTGGATTTTGTTGGCCATGGTCAAAGGATATGAGTGTAAATGGGAGTCTGTGTAATGATGTAGTGATTGGAGATTATATTCGTCCATGGAATGCAAGGCCAGAGGCAACAGACCTTCCTCCTAATATTCCAAAGGCATCATACTGGGCATACGACCCTAATGGCATGGATCAAGTAGGGTGTGTGTATACGACACAAGGATTCGAATTCGATTATGCGGGCATTATTTTTGGCAAGGATCTTATATATGATTTAGATGGACAAGCTTGGGTTGGCAATAAACAAGAATCCCATGATACAGTTGTCAAAAGATCAAAGGAGCAATTTGTAGACCTAGTAAAGAATACGTACAGGGTACTACTTACTAGAGGAATGAAGGGCTGTTATGTGTACTTTATGGATAAAGATACAGAAAGATTCTTTAAAAGTAGGATGGAATAGGTTTTGTATGGGGGGAAGTATATGCAGCTGTATAAAGGAGTATCATCAGAGTTCATCCAAGAGGCAACCAGACATACTATTGCAGGAAGGTTAAAGCAAGCATTTATTGAGCAGCTGCGCTATGAGCCATCTATTGAGGAACAGCAGTCGTGGGACAACTCACTAGAAGCTGTTTCTAAGGTATTCAAAGATTTAGGATTTTTTGATCATGGGATTTTACTAGAATATCAGTTGCCTCTTACTTCCCTTCGGCTAGATTGCCTCATTACGGGAAAAAATTTCCAAGGAACTGATCATGCAGTAATTATAGAATTAAAGCAATGGCAAAAATCGAAGCCTTCCTATGGAAAAAATCAGATCGTCACATGGAGAAAACAGGGAGAAGTAGATGTTCTTCATCCTTCAGCCCAAGTAGAGAGATACAAGGAATATTTAGAGGGAAATCATTCTGCATTTCATGAAGGAGATCCACCTGTTAAGCTCACTGCTTGCTGCTATTTGCATAACTACTTGTTTTCTAGAGAAGACCCCATATTTCATAGGAAGTTTCTTGACCTGCTTTATAAATATCCAGTTTTTTGCAAGGATAGAGTAGACAAGCTAAAAAAATATCTACATGATAAGCTACAAATGGGGCAAGGAATGCCAATATTAGATAAGATATTGGATGGAAAGTATAAGCAAAGCAAAAAACTCATGGAGCAGATCGGAAAGATGATCAACGGAGATCCAGCATATATATTACTGGATGAGCAGCAAAATGTTTTCGATCAGGTGATGGCCATCGCCAATCAAGCGCAGAGTAGTCAGGAGAAAACTGCGATCATTGTAGAAGGTGGACCGGGCTCAGGCAAGTCTGTAATTGCTATGAGATTATTGGGAGAATTACTTCAGCGAAGGTTATCGGCAGAATACCTTACAGGTTCCAAAGCACTTACAAAAACATTTCAAGAAAAAACAGGAAACTTCAGCTGCTTTAAATATTTCAATCAGTATGAGCGAGCGTATCATAATCAATTTGATTTTTTAATCTGTGATGAAGCACATCGTATACGAGAGCCTCAGAACCATAGAGGTATGCAGAATAATTCGGATTCAAAATCAATAGATGATATTTTAAGGGCAACTAGAACTTCTATATTTTTTGTGGATGATGATCAGATGATTCGTCCTGATGAGGTAGGAACTATCGAGTATATTACGAAGAAAGCAGCAGAAAAAGGTTGTGTAATTAAGAAATTTGTACTGGAAGCCCAATTTCGATGTAGTGGCTCCCTTGGATTTGTAAATTGGGTTACCAATACCCTAGATATAAGGAAAACAGCCAATGTACTGTGGCAGACCTCAAATCCTCATTTTGAAATTAAGATCTATAATACCCCGCAAGAGTTAGAATCAGCAATAATTGAAAAACATAATAGAGGAGCCACGGCTAGATTAGTAGCAGGATTCTGCTGGCCATGGGCAGAGCAACTTGAGAAAACAGGTGGCAATTCCTCAGAATATGCGCTGAAAAAGGATGTTGTAATTTCTGAGTACAACTATATGAGGCCATGGAATGCAAACTCAAAAATCAATCGACTTCCAAGAAATATCCCCAAAGAAGTATTTTGGGCCACAGATCCAAACGGTATCGGACAAATCGGTTGTGTGTTTACAGCACAAGGATTCGAATTCGATTACGTAGGAGTGATCTTTGGTAAAGATCTGGTGTACCGTTTTGATCAAAATCAGTGGATCGAAGACAAGTCTAGCACCTGTGATTATGCATTGAAAAAACAAAGTGGAGATATTACAAAATATCTAAAAAATGCATATCGTATTCTGCTTACAAGAGGGATGAAAGGATGCTATATCTATTTTCAAGATATGGAGACAAGAAAGTTTTTTGAGTCTAGAATTGAAAAAAGCATAAGAAATTCTGGATAGGGGGATGGGGATGAGTACACTTAGATGGGAAGATGTAAAAGAAGCAGCTAAAAATATCTTTAATATTTGGGTAGATCAACGGGAACTTATTTGGGCAGAAAAAGCTTGGAATATGCTAATAAAGCAAGGGATGGCAGAATATGAGTATGAGATAGAACGGATAAAAGTATGTATCAGACTAATTGTACTAGGGGTTATGTACCAAGATTTTTGTAAAATCTCATGGCAAGAAGAATGAGCCGGATTATTACGAATGGGCGATGGATCTACGTTACATCTTTTTTGTCAGAGTCAGCTAATAATCCATATAAAAAATCTGCATTGGGAGTTCCCTCTTTTTTTATCGGTACAAGTTTGGCTACTTCTTTTCCGTTTCTTGTAATGATTACTTCTTCTTTGTCTACTATACCTAAATACTTACCTGCTCTAGTCTTAAATTCCGTAGCATTAACGATCATTTCAATCCCTCCTATTTTGTTAATTAATCTAATTATAGCACCATTAACCAATATGCTCAATCATATATTAATTATTCAAGAATGTTTTTTATAATTAATCTGTGCGGATAGATGTAATCTTTGTTCACTAAAGTAAGCCTTGAAAAACTATAGGGGTTTACTTGTCAGGACACGATTTAAAAAAGATAATGTATGTGGGTCAATTATATCAGGGATAATTTACATAAAATAAAAAACGTCTTAGAAGGAAGTTATTATGATAAATCTTATAAGAAAGAGGGATCTTGATGGTTATCAATCAAACAAAGATAAAAGTTAGATATGTCGAAACAGATCAAATGGGAATTGTACATCATTCGAATTATTATGCATGGTTTGAAGTGGGTCGTACTGAATTCTTTGAAGAAATTAATGATGTCATAAGAGAATCTGATGGTAAATTATTGGCACAGGGTAGAACAGTACATACTTTTGTGACGCACGATTTTAAATTAGTCAACCTCAAGAAAAAACGACCAGATGTATGGAAAAAGCTTTTGAGTTTAGTCGATGATTATGATATAAATAGTAAATAACTGAGTCGTACGTTTCAAGATCTCTGATCTTTATTTTGGAAAGTAGGAAGACATATGAGACATATCCTTCATATCGATATGAATTCTTTTTTTGCTTCTTGTGAACAGGCGGCCAATCCACATTTGAAGGAAAAGCCATTGATCGTAGGGGGAGACCCCAAAAAAAGACATGGGATCGTACTGGCAGCCAGCTACGATGCGAAGGAGTTTGGGGTAAAGACAACTATGCCTATAGGAAAAGCAGTACAGCTCTGCCCACAGGCAGTGGTAGTGCAGCCAGATGGCAATCTATACAGTAGGATGTCGCAGAGGGTGATGAATATTTTCGATCAATATACACCTCTGAAGGAACAGATTTCTATTGATGAAGCATTTTTGGATATGACGGGTACAGAGGGACTATATGGAGATATTTTGACGGCTGCCAAGGCTATACAGCATCAAATATATGAAGAATTGGATCTGCCTTGCTCTGTAGGCGTTTCATCAAACAAGTTTTTGGCTAAGATGGCATCGGATTTCAAAAAGCCGATGGGGATCACAGAATTATATCCTGATCAAGTACAGGAAAAGATGTGGCATCTGCCGGTGGGTGTACTGTATGGGGTCGGAAGAAGTACGGAAAGCATCCTGCAAAAAGCAGGAATCCAAACAATTGGAGACCTGGCACGGAGAGATATAAAACAACTGATTTTTTTGGTCGGAGAAAAAGCAGGGGCATGTTTTTATGATAGAGTCCGTGGGATTGACAGTAGCTTGGTGATTTGCAACGAGTTTGAACGGAATAAAAGTGTGGGCAATGAGAATACCTTTGGAGAAGATCTTGCGGATTGGAGAGTAATTCAAAAAGAGCTGCTGGTTCTTTCAGAGTCTGTGGGATGGAGAATTCGCAACATAGGGGAGAAAGCTAGGACCATACAGGTAAAAATCAAATACAGTGATTTTACTGTAGTCACAAGAAGTAAAACCATGATCGCTTCTACAGATATGACAGATACGATATATACAGAGGCAATAAAGCTTCTTGAAAAACATTGGATTCGTAAAAAGCCGATTCGGCTCCTAGGTGTTTGTCTGAGCGGATTTGCAAGTGAGGATCTGATATCCCAGCTTTCTCTTTTTGATGAAGAACCTAAGAACGATGAAAAGAAGAAGAAACTAGATCATACAGTCGATGCACTAAGAAATAAATTTGGATATAATATACTTACGCGAGCTTCTCTTTTAGATGTAAAGCCAAAAAGCAGTGGATTAAAGTAAAAAGTGGTCTTTGTTAAGAAAAATCAATTTATATTTTACAGAGATCTATATTTTATTTGATGGAGACTTACATATTCACAATCCAAGTTGAATCACGAACAATTATTTCTGTATCCAATAACACAGTGCTTGGCTTTATATTCTTCATTAGCATATTATACAAAGTATCAAAGCTTACGGTACCCATTCTAGTTTTGTCTATATCCACTGTTGTTAATTCTTTAGGACCTAATTTGCTCATAGGTATATTGTCAAAGCCTGTTATGGAAATCTGTTCTGGAATTTTGTATCCAAGTGAAAGCAAGGTCTTGACTGCTTTAGTGGCTATGCCATCTGATGTTGTAAAGATGCCAGTAGGCATCTTGTGCGAAAGAGAAGGGAGCTCATCAGCTGTTTCTAATAAGCAGGGTTCTGTCTGTATTTTATAATCTTCTAATGCTTTCAAAAAACCGTTATAACGATCTTTAATGCTAGATGAAAATTTTAGATCTCCAATAAATGCCAAATGAGTATGTCCGAGGCTTACTAAATATTTTGTGATATTGTAAGCAGCAGTTTGATTATCTGTTAGGATGGAGCATATTTCTGGAAATAATGGATCATAAAAGTCTACACAAATAGTAGGGACTGCATGGGATAAAACTTTTTCTAGATATTTACTGGATACTTGACCTAGCATAAAAATACCATTAGCGTTTTTGGATAGGATGGATTCTGGAATAAGTAGCTGATTTTCCATATCTACGTGAACAAGCTCTAATGATAGATTGCAATTGTATTCATAGCATTTTCGGGAGATAGCTTGATATATAACAGGGTAAAATTGGTCAGTTTCAAAAAAGAAACGATCTGTAATAATACATACAAAGTTTAAGCCAAAGCTCGTCTGACTTTTTTGGTCTTTGTGATATCCCATTTGTTGTGCCGTCTGTATGATTTTATTTTTCACTTCTATACTAATATCAGATTTATCATTTAAGGCTTTAGAAACAGTCATTGTAGACATACCTACCACGTCAGCAATATCTTTTAATGTGACTTTTTTCATATGGCATCTTCCTCTTTTTTATTATGATAAAAAATAACGTTACGAATATCATAAATGCTTTTATACAGAAAATCAATAGAAATGTATTAAAATAGTAGATATACTGATAAAAAATATTTATTATGTAAAATAGGTATTTGCAAAACCTTTATATAACGTTATAATTTATATTATAACGCTATATAAAGGTTTTTTAGTGTATAAGTATGGTTATAAAGGAGCCTAAAGATGAAGGATTGGTGGAAAGAAGCAATTTTTTATGAAATTTATATGCCGAGTTTTTGTGATGGAAATGGAGATGGGATAGGAGATTTTAAAGGAATTGCTTCAAAACTTGCGTATTTAAAGGAATTAGATATTGATGCTATTTGGCTGACACCTTTTTATAAGTCGCCCAAGATTGATAATGGTTATGATATATCAGACTATTATAGTATAGATGCTGATTATGGAACTATGTATGATTTTCAAGTCTTTTTGGATCAAGCACATCAAAGAGGAATAAAGGTCATTGCAGATCTAGTACTGAACCATACATCTAGTCTCCACCCATGGTTTTTGGAATCCCGAGAAAGTAGAACAAGTCCTAAGAGAGATTGGTACATATGGAAAGACAAGGTAGAAGGACACCAGCCTAACAATTGGGAATCATATTTTGGTGGAAGTGCCTGGGAATATGATGAGAAAACCGCTCAGTATTATTATCATGCATTTGCAAAAGAACAAGTAGACTTAAACTGGTACAATCCAGAAGTAAAAAATGCGATGTTTGATGTAATACGGTTTTGGCTAGATAAGGGGATAGATGGTTTCCGCCTAGATGTAATTAATTTTTTGGGTATTGATCCCACATTGCAAAATAATCCTTATGATGAGGAAGGAAAACAAATTCATCTACATGACAAGGATCTGCCCATTGCTTTTGAGATCGTAGAAGAGTTGAGAACATTAGTAAATAAGTATGAAGATAAAGTACTAGTCGGGGAAGTTGGAACAGAAGAGTTTGAGATAGCAAAAACATATGCAGGTCAGGATAAGCTAGATTTGATTTTTAATTTTAATTTGGGCAGCATACAAAAATTTGAAGTAAAACGAATTTTTGATGAGTTAAAAAAAATGGAGAAAGAAAACCAAGGATTGTATTTGCCTACATTATTTTTTAGCAGTCATGATATGCCTAGACATATTACAAGATTGGTCGATCAAGATACAGAACAAACGCGTGCACAGATGTTATGTACCTTGATGCTGACTGCAACGGGGGTACCTTTTCTATATTATGGAGAAGAAATAGGCATGACAGACTTATATGTAGACGATATAAGCGAGATGAGAGATGTACAGGGCATTTTGACATACCAGCGAATGATTGCAGAAGGAAACTCTGTTATAGAAGCACTTGAAGCTTCAAATATGTGTTCTAGAGATAAATCACGTTCGCCTATTCAGTGGAATGATACTGTATATGCAGGATTTTCTCAGATCAAGCCATGGATTTGTGTAAATGAAAACTATACAAAAATCAATGTAGAGTGCCAGAGTAGGGAAGTAGATTCGATGCTGCAGTATTATAAAAATATGATTCGCATTCGCAAAAAATATAAAGCACTTTATAAAGGAAATTATGAGCTATTGGATAGAAGAAATGATGTACTGTTTTTCATTAGAAAATATAAAGAACAAAGAATTGGAGTTTTTTTTAACTTTGGGATAAAACAGGACACTTTGCATTTAGAATCTTTATCTATATAAAATAGTGAATTTATATTTTCAAACAAACGAAGCGAGTTGTGTGTAAGGGAACAAATCATGATAGAAAGTAATGAAGTGCTTCTTATTCAGGTCAATTAGTACTTTCTGACAAATTAAAATCAATAGGGTAGTTGTATATAGTAATATTATATAAAAACTTTATTAAAAACACTTTAAAAAGATTGACAAATCTATTAAATAACGTTATTATGTAATTGTTAACGTTATTTAATTAGAGGAGGAATAAAAATGAAATCTTCAAAAAGAATTCTTACGCTTGGAACTACATTTGTTGTCAGTGCATCTATGCTAGCAGGATGTGGAGCAAACAAAGCAGTAGAAACAGCTGACACAGCAAAAACTGAGCAAGCCTCACCAGAAACGAAAAAAGAGACACCCGTTACTACAGCGGAAAAAGTAGAATTAACAGTGGCATGTTATTCAGATCCTTTTGAAACAGAAACAGTAGAAAAGCAAGTAGCGATGTTTATGGAGAAAAACCCTCATGTTAATGTAACTGTAGAACCAATTACAGGAGATTTTTGGCAAGTACTACAAACACGAATTGCATCTAACACAGAACCAGATGTATTCTATATGGACTCTTATCAATCTCCCAATTTTATTAACGCAGGAGCACTAGAGCCTCTCGATGAATACATCAAAACAAATGGAACAGATATTGACGATTTTGAACCATCTCTTTTGAATATTTTCAAATCTGCAGAGGGTGGTATTTATGGAATTCCTAAAGATTATAGTACTTTGACATTATTCTATAACAAAGCAATGTTAGCAAATGCGGGTGTACAACCTCCAAAGACATGGGAAGAGCTTGAAAATGCAGCAAAGGCATTGACAAAAGACAAAGTAGTGGGTCTATCCCTTCAAAATGAATTGGCAAGATATCAGCCATTCTTATTTGCAGCTGGTGGCGGCACGATGAAAGATAATAAACCAGTTGTAAATACAGTACAAAATGCGGAAGGGTTATCATTTTGGACATCATTATTAAAAAATGGATATGCAAGCACACCACAGAATCTTGGAGTAGGCTGGGATGGAGATGCATTCTCACAAGAAATTGCAGCTATGACAGTGGAAGGAAACTGGATGATTGCATATTTAAAGGAAGTAGCTCCAGATTTGGATTATGGTATAATTCCGATTCCAACAAAGGTTGGAGGACCACAGGTATCTATGTCCTTTACTTGTGCATACTCCATGTCTAAAAACTCAAAGCATAAAACAGAAGCATTCAGCTTATTAGAATATCTGACATCTCAAGATGCACAAAAAATGGTAGCAGAAGCAGGGAGAGCAATTCCTTCAAGAATCTCTATGGGGAAAATACTTTCAGATAATTTTCCTGTATTTACTCCTTTTGTAGAAGTAGCAAAGTATGCATCTCCTTTTGTATACGGCAAAGCATCTGCAACTGTTGTGGAACAAATGAACAAAGCAGCGGATACGGTGTATATCAACGGTGATACATCACCTGAAGCTGTTAAGAAGATACTTGATGAAGCACAGCAAGAAATTGATAAAGCACTTTCTAAATAATGTGTAGAAAGTAATGTTAAAACAGAGGGGAACATTACAATATGTTTCTCTCTGTTTTCATATAGCACTATTTTCACTTCTAATATATGCCGCAAACGGTGGAATGGAGGTTAGTATGAATAATAACAAAAAACATTTAACGTTGAATATGCAAGAAATAGTATCAGGGTATTTGTTTATAGCACCCATATTACTCTCACTTATTGTATGGACGGTAGGCCCTGTACTTTACTCTCTATATATTAGTTTTCAACAATTTTCGTTTCTAAATCCGAGTGCTGCAAAGTGGGTCTATTTCGATAATTATATTGAGGTGTTCCAAGATAAGACATTTCATAAAGCTCTTTTAAATACACTGAAGTATTCGGCAGCAGTAGTTCCAATACAAACATTCATCGCGCTAGTTTTAGGGTATATATGTTCTCGTAAAATTAGGTTCAAGACATTTTTTAGAGGTGCGTATTATCTGCCTTCTGTTACATCTTCAGTGGCAGTGTCGACGATTTTTATGTTTTTGTTTAGCGGTAAAGGCATTATAAATATTTTCATGGTTAATTTTGGATTTGAGGCAAAAAGTTGGTTTGCCACACCTAAATATGCTTTGATGCTGTGTATGGTTATTGCTATATGGACCACTGTAGGTACTTTCATGATTGTATTTATGGCAGGATTAGCGGATATTCCCAATGAAATTTATGAAGCAGCAGCTGTAGATGGGGCCAATGAGATTCAAAATTTTTTCAAAATTACAGTACCATTGTTACGACCTACTACATTTTTTGTTGTTATTATTGGATTGATCGGAACCCTTCAAATTTTCGATTATGCCTTTATTATTTCAAAAGGTGAGGGAGGTCCAGTAGATTCTACCTTGACGATTGTTCTTTACTTGTACAAGAAAGCATTTAAGCATTTTGATATGGGTTATGCTTCTGCAATGGCATTTATATTATTTATCATTATTTTTGCAATCACATTAATTCAGAAAAAGTTTTTTGAACAAGGAATGGAACAAGAATAGGAGGGATTTGTTGTGCAACATCAAACGATTGTTCGACCCCGAGCCCATCGGCCTATTGAATGGGATATTATATTCGGGAAATGCATGACATTGCTATTTTATATTATTTTATTTTCATATGCTGCAATAACGATTGGTCCTTTCTTATGGGCATTTTACTGTTCATTTAGAACAGCAGCAGATGTAAATAAAATGACAATTGATTTCTCAAATTTAACACTATCTAATTATTTATATATAGCACAGAAGTCGCCATTAGGATCTTGGTATATGAACAGTATCTTGATTGCTACTATTGTTACAACAGCAAACTTGTTTTTTAATTCTTTAGGTGGATATGCACTGTCAAGAATAAAATTTCCAGGAAGAAAAATCATATTTTTATTTATTCTAGGCACAATGATGATTCCTTCTCAAATTACGATGATTCCAACCTATATTATACTAAGTAAGTTAAATTGGGTGAATACATATTGGGGTCTCACCGTACCTTTTCTAACAGGTAGTTTTGGAGTGTTTATGATGCGACAGTTTTTCATGGGAATTCCGATAGAGTTAGAAGAAGCTGCAAGATTAGATGGGTTGGGTAGATTTGGTATATTTACTAGAATTATTCTTCCTATTTCAAAACCTGCGTTAGTTTCACAGATGATACTTATTTTTATGGGAAATTGGAATAGTTTTTTATGGCCTACACTTTTAACATCCAAAAAACAAATGTATACACTGCCAGTAGGATTGAATTCTCTGCAGAACCAATATTATTCATTTCAAAATCAAGTTATGGCAGGAGCCATGTATTTATCCATTCCTATGATTATATTATTTTTAATTTTTCAAAGGCACTTTATTCAAGGCATAGCTTCAACAGGAAGCAAGGGGTGAAAGATATAAAATGTCTATTAAGTTATCAAATACTATAAAAATTTCTATTTTTATATTGTGTAGCCTTGTTGTAGGTTGCAGTCAAAATACAAATATAACCACGCAGAAATCTTCACAAATTCAAAGTGTAAAGACTTCTGTGAGTATGACTGAAAATGATGTGGAAGAAGCTACTATTATCTTTGATGAGGATACACCATGGATGTTTGGCCCATGGGATAAGTATAAGGAAAATCCTATTTTAACTGCAGGAGATTATGCATGGGAATCTAAAAACGTGCTGAATCCCACTGCTATTGTAAAAGATGGGGAAGTATATATGTTTTATCGGGGACAAAATCATAAATTGGTTTCCTATATAGGATTGGCAACTAGCTCGGATGGCACTACTTTCCAAAAACAACCCAATCCTGTGTTGGAACCAACAGAAGAGTATGAAAGGGCAGGTGTAGAGGACCCAAGAATCGTAGAGATTGATGGAATGTACTATATGACCTATACGGGGTGGGTTCATACAACCAATTATCTCTGTCTTGCGATCTCTAAGGATTTGATTCATTGGCAGAAGAAAGGCAAAATGCTGCCATCGTGGCTAATGCCGAGTAAGTCAGGTGCGATCATTCCAAAGAAAATAAATGGGAAATATCACATGTATTTTGGAGATACGGATATGTATTATGCTTCATCGGATGATTTGATTCATTGGGAGCCTGAACTTATTCCAGTGATGGAAAGAAGATTTAGAAAAAAGGAAGATGGTACAAGGTATTTTGATTCATTATTGGTGGAACCTGGTCCCACTCCAGTGATTACTGAAAATGGAATTTTGCTGATATACAATGGTGCAGATATGTTTAAAAAGTATGCCACAGGCCAAGTTCTTTTTTCTTTAGATGATCCAAAGGTAATCCTAAGGCGAACCGAAGTGCCTGTATTAATAGTAGAAGATGAATTAGAAAAAACAGGACAAGTTGGGAATGTAGTGTTTTCTGAAGGGCTTATCGAGTTTAATGGACAAAGATATTTATACTTTGGCATGGGAGATTCACGTATTGGAGTTGCTACTGCACCATTAGAGCTATCAAAATAAATCATAGCATTCGTGTAAGGGGTAATAGGGGTAATAGGGGTATAGGGGCATTATAGAAGATAGAAAGAGTGTAATACTATCTTAATGTGCAGCAAACTGTAAAATATTTCAAAATATAGGTATGGTATCAGGAGGTTACATATGAATGTAGTGCGACATAGCAATAATCCGATCATTACACCAATGGATGTAGTACCTTCACGTTCTGACTTTATCGTAGAATGTGTATTAAATGCAGGTGTAACAATATACAATAATGAAGTTATTTTGCTTTTGAGAGTAGCAGAAAGACCGATCCAGGATCAAGAAGATGTTGTTAAAGTACCTATATTGGATACTGCAGGAGAATATGCTTTTCTTCAAGTAGTAGAATTTAATAAAGCAGATGTAGATCTTTCAGATTCTCGTATGGTAAATAAAGATGGTGAGCTTTTTCTTACATCACTCTCGCATCTGCGTATTGCAAGAAGTATGGATGGAGTTCATTTTACAGTAGAGCAAACCCCTTGGATGTTTCCAGAGAATGTATATGAGACCTATGGGATAGAAGACCCAAGGATTACTTATATAGAAGGAGAATACTATATCAATTATAGTGCGGTATCTGTATATGGAATAACAACTGCTTTAGCAAAGACTAAAGATTTTGTATCGCTAGAACGGTTGGGGATAATATTTGCTCCAGAAAATAGAGATGTTTGTATTTTTCCAGAGAAAATCAATGAAAAATACTATGCACTTCATAGACCTGTACCTAAAATGATTGGCAATCCGGAAATGTGGATGGCAGAATCTCCAGATCTGATTTGTTGGGGAAATCATAAACATCTCATAGGTCTACAAAGAGATGGTTGGGAATCTGGTCGCATTGGTGGAGGAGCTGTTCCGTTTAAAACAGAAAAAGGTTGGGTTGCTATTTACCATGGAGCTGACTCCGACAATCGCTACTGTCTGGGTGTTCTACTGTTAGATGAGAAAGATCCTTCTAAGGTAATCGCGAGAAGCAAATACCCTATTTTAGAACCACAAGAAAAGTATGAACTGGAAGGTTTTTTTGGTAATGTTGTCTTTAGTTGTGGTGTTTTATATCAAGATCAAATTGTGTATATATATTATGGTTGTGCAGATACATCTATGTCATTGGCAACAGTAAGCATCCAAGATATCTATGAGTATCTTGGCGTATAAGAAAATATTTGTTGATTTTTTGAACATGATAAATTTGGAGGAGACAAAAATGATTCAGTCTAAGACGCAAACGTGCAAACATTTGCTCTCACAGTTTTCACTAGGGCAGAGTATGGGCAAAAAGTTAGTTTTTGAAGGGGTCGGAGAAAGTGATGTATATAATATTACAGCACCCTTTGATAATCTGGGAGAGCAAGTCATAGCAGGAAGAGTGGAGTGTAGGGATAGCGAAGAGTCAGAGATTGTTTTTTTTCATTATGATGCTATACAAGATGCTTGGATTACTAAAAAAGATGTTCCAAGGTTGCAACTTCAAGACCCATTTGTTACTCGAATTGCCGGAGAACTGATACTCGGTGGAGTAGAAATTTTCCCTCATCCTGAAAAACAAGGGATGTTAAGTTATAGAACAGTTTTTTATAGAGGAGAAACAATAAAAGATTTGAAGAGATTTGCAATAGGCCCTGAAGGCATGAAGGATATTCGACTCATTGAACTTGATAAAGGAAAAATCGGTGTATGTACAAGGCCTCAAGGTGAAATTGGTGGGAGAGGTCAGATTGGATTTTTGATAATTGATTCTCTAGAAGAACTTACGATAGATACGATACAAAGCGCACATCTTTTTACAGAGCAATTTACTACGGAGGAATGGGGAGGTGCTAATCAGCTTCATCTTTTAAAGAATGACCTGATAGGTGTTTTGGGACATATTGCACGATTTGATGAAGAAGGAAATAGGCATTACTACAGTATGACGTTTGCTATAAATCCAAAAACAATGCAGATATCACCATGCAAGTTAATTGCGATAAGAGCTAATTTTCCTTCTGGAGATGCAAAAAGACCAGATCTAGTTGATGTTATTTTTAGTGGTGGGTTGCGAAGAAATCAAAATAAAACTGCGCAATTATATGTGGGAGCTAGTGATGCAGAGGCACATACAATACAAATAGAAGATCCATTTTTGGAATATGAACAAAATCTAAATTATAAATAAAAATCAAATAAAAAGACCATAGGGTTTAAATATGCCCTATGGTCTTTTTACAGCATGGTAATCTTACTAGTATAATAATATCAGATCCCAATATTTCAGAGGAAGAGCAGACGATTTTGGAATTGGGTCATAAAATGGATAATAAAGCATTTAGATATGAGTGGCTAAAAACTTTAAAAACAGAAGATATTCAAGATATAGAAATGCAGATTCGTGAAAACTTAGCTCAAGAAATTATTTGATAAAACTTTTCACCATAGCTACCATTATGAAAATGATGTCTATCCATCATAATTGTTTTATACAAATATATAAAATGAAAACTCGATAATAGGAGTATTTATTCTTGTGTCTATAAAGAAATCATGATAACATAATTGCAGGAGGGGAAAATATGTCTTGGAGTAAAGAAGTAATTGCACATTTAGCTGTTACCAAAAATAGATTTTATACTGTAGATGAAAACCGAATTCAAGAAAATGAAGTGTTTTTGATAGATCAAATGGGATCTGTCATAAAGGCAGTTCGAGAGGGCATTAAAGTGTATTTATACAAACTAGATGATCTTGAACCCGTAGGACTAATAGGTTCTATGGAACTTATTTCAGAAGAAATAGATGAAAAACTTGCTATGAATATCCGCGTACTTGACAATATGCTTTTGTTTTTTGATCAGTTGGAAGTGGATTATCCAGATATGAATCAGGAGATTGAATGTGTTATTTCTGCAATGGGTATTCTTGTGAAATGTTTAAATAAAGAATAAATAGTATAAATTTTATATAGGTTTTAAGTCATGAAGACAGGTAGGGTTTCATGGCTTTTTTTAATTCTTTTATTGTGTATGGTATACCAAGAAATGAAAACACTATTAGGTAAATAGTAAATTTGTACTTTAGAAAGGAGAAGAAGTATGGCAACCATTCAACAATATTGGACTGCAAAAGATCAGACAGGGTATTATGGAGAATTATTTCCTACCATAGAACAAGCCCTAATGGTAGAACGAGTAGATCCTAATTTTGAACCAGATCAGTGTTACAGGATTATTGGGGATAATGGAAAACCTATTACAGGATTTCAAGAAGTATACTTTGATCGAGAGGAAGCAGAAATTGATTTAAAGCGGTTAGAGACAGGAGAACATATACATTAATGAAAAAATTGGAAGATGCTTTGTGTATATAGGACTATTTTTGACCAATACTAATGGGGAAGTATACTCAATATGAAAATTAGGAGGTATATATAATGGAAAGAGATAATAAAAACAACCGACGTAATGAAAAAAATGCGTGTCAAAATGGTCACTGCAATAATAATGAACGTGTTGAATTTGCCAATGAATTAACACCAGACAATAAAAGAGATAACAATCGTAACAACGAAAATAAAAACAACAATAAATAAGAC
>CALKRZ010000112.1 GCA_937989765.1 uncultured Clostridia bacterium
CTGCATAATTTTCTACTTTTAGCATAACACAAAAACTTACAAAACACAATACAATTAGTCAAATAGTTCATCATTTGCTAGGAGTAAGTTTATACATCATTATCCAAGGGGTGAAAATACAATGGAGAAACACAGAATACATCCTGCCCAGATGGGTGATCGGGTGAGAATGAGTTACTCTAGAATTCATGAGGTTCTAGATATGCCGAATCTGATAGAGGTTCAGAAGGATTCGTACCGTTGGTTTTTGGACGAAGGTCTTCGGGAAGTATTTCAAGATATTTCCCCAATTATGGATTATAGCGGCAATTTGGTATTGGAATTTATTGATTTTTCATTAGATTCAGAACCGAAGTATTCTATTGAAGAATGTAAAGAAAGAGATGCTACATATGCAGCACCCCTCAAAGTAAAGGCAAGACTTATTAATAAAGAAATTGATGAGATCAAAGAGCAAGATATTTTTATGGGGGATTTCCCTCTTATGACAGACAATGGAACATTTATCATCAATGGTGCGGAGCGTGTTATTGTAAGTCAGTTAGTCCGTTCTCCAGGGATTTATTATAAGATAGATTATGATAAAATAGGTAAACTTATTATTTCTTCTACGGTGATCCCTAATAGAGGGGCATGGTTGGAGTATGAGACAGATTCCAACGATGTATTTTATGTTCGAGTAGACCGCACGAGAAAAGTGCCAGTTACAGTGTTGATCCGTGCCATGGGGATCGGTACAGATGCAGAGATTATTGAATTATTTGGAGAAGAACCAAAGATTTTGGCTACCATTGAGAAAGATGGAAGCAAATCACATCAAGAAGGTTTGATTGAAGTATATAAAAGAATTCGTCCAGGTGAACCACCTACGGTAGAAAGTGCGGGTTCTCTTTTGCGGAGTATGTTTTTTGATCCAAAACGATATGATTTGGCGAAGTTTGGCCGCTTCAAGTTCAACAAAAAGCTCGCCTTCCGCAACCGAATCAAAGGATGTAAATTAGCTGAAAATGTAGTTGATCCGAGTACTGGAGAAGTCATAGCGAGTGCTGAAGAGATCATCGACACATTTGAAATGGCGGATACGATTCAAGATACGGGAGTTCCTTATGTATCTATATATATAGAAGATCGCAAATCAAGAGTGATTAGTAATCAAGCAGTAGCCTTGGAAAAACACGTAGACATCGATCCGATAGAACTAGGGATCAGAGAGAGAGTTTATTTCCCCGTGCTGAAGGAATTAATGGATCAACATGAAGATCCTCAGGAATTAAAACAAGCGATCAAAGAAAACATACAAAAACTGATTCCTAAGCATATCACTACAGAAGATATTATGGCTTCTATTAACTATAATATTCATCTAGAATATGGTGTGGGTAATCAGGATGATATAGATCATCTTGGCAACAGAAGAATTCGTGCAGTAGGAGAATTACTGCAAAATCAATTCCGCATCGGGTTATCTCGTATGGAAAGAGTAGTAAGAGAAAGAATGACTATTCAAGACATGGATATCGTCACACCACAGGTACTGATTAATATTCGTCCTGTGTCTGCAGCGATCAAAGAGTTTTTTGGTAGTTCTCAGCTTTCACAGTTTATGGATCAAACCAATCCTTTGGCAGAATTAACGCATAAGCGTCGTTTATCTGCACTAGGACCTGGCGGTCTTTCTAGAGAGCGAGCAGGATTTGAGGTGCGGGACGTTCACTACTCTCACTATGGTAGAATGTGCCCTATTGAGACGCCAGAAGGCCCTAACATCGGACTTATTAACTCTTTGGCGACTTTTGCACGGATCAATGAATATGGTTTTATTGAGGCACCTTACAGAAAGGTAGACAAATCTGCAGGTGAACCGTGGGTTACAGAAGAGTTCATCTATGTAACAGCAGATGAAGAAGAATACTATACAGTGGCTCAGGCCAATGAACCCTTGAATGCACAAGGGCAATTTATGCATAAAAGGGTTACGGGTCGATATCGGGAAGAGATTATAGAAGTAGAGCATGATCGTATCGATTTAATGGACGTATCTCCTAAGCAGATTGTTTCTGTCGCTACGGCATTAATCCCATTTCTTGAAAATGATGATGCGAACCGTGCCTTAATGGGTTCTAACATGCAGCGTCAGGCTGTTCCGCTAATCAAGACGGATTCACCTATTATAGGGACAGGGATGGAATACAAGGCTGCAAGAGATTCAGGTGTTGTAGTGATAGCCAGAAATTCAGGTGTCATAGAACGAGTATCCGCTAAAGAGATTGTGATCCGTACGGATGAAGGCGCAAGGGATGTATATAAACTCATCAAATTCTTGCGAAGCAACCAAGGAACGTGTATCAATCAAAAGCCTATGGTAGAAAAAGGTAGACGGATCGAAAAAGGTGATGTCATTGCGGATGGACCTTCTACAGATCAAGGTGAATTGGCATTAGGACGTAATCCTCTCATTGGCTTTATGACATGGGAAGGATATAACTACGAAGATGCTATTTTGCTCAGTGAAAAATTAGTGCAGGATGATGTATATACTTCCATTCATATAGAGGAATACGAAGCAGAAGCGCGGGATACAAAACTAGGGCCAGAAGAAATCACAAGAGATATTCCAAATGTAGGAGAAGATGCACTAAAAGATCTAGATGAACGGGGTATTATTCGTATTGGAGCAGAAGTTCGTTCTAATGATATTTTGGTGGGTAAAGTAACACCTAAGGGTGAAACAGAACTCACAGCAGAAGAACGCCTACTTCGAGCGATCTTTGGAGAAAAAGCGCGTGAAGTAAGAGACACTTCCTTGCGAGTACCTCATGGAGAATCAGGAATCATCGTAGATGTGAAGGTGTTTACAAGAGAAAATGGAGATGAACTGCCTCCAGGCGTAAATCAATTAGTCCGTTGTTATATTGCCCAAAAAAGAAAGATCTCTGTAGGGGATAAAATGGCTGGACGTCATGGTAATAAAGGGGTAATCTCTCGAGTACTTCCTGTGGAGGATATGCCATTTTTGCCTAACGGACGTCCACTCGATATCGTACTCAATCCTTTAGGGGTTCCTTCTCGTATGAATATCGGGCAAGTACTTGAGGTCCATCTTGGTTTGGCTTCTAAAGCATTAGGTTGGAAGATCGCTACACCTGTCTTTGATGGTGCTACAGAAATCGATATCATGGATACGCTAGAAATGGCGAGCGACTATGTAAATACATCATGGGAAGAATTTGAAGATAAGTGGAAAGATCAGCTAGATGATCGCGTTATGGAAGGTCTAGAAGCCAATAAGGATCATCGAGAAGAGTGGAGAGGTGTACCGATCAGTCGGGATGGAAAGATTGAGCTGCGGGATGGACGAACCGGCGATCTATTTGATAATCGAGTGACAGTAGGATATATGCACTATTTGAAACTAGCGCATTTGGTAGATGATAAGATCCATGCCAGATCCACTGGACCTTACTCTCTAGTTACCCAACAGCCTTTGGGTGGTAAAGCTCAGTTTGGTGGACAAAGATTTGGAGAGATGGAAGTTTGGGCGCTAGAAGCATATGGAGCAGCCTATACGCTACAGGAGATTCTAACAGTAAAATCAGATGATGTGGTAGGTCGTGTAAAGACGTATGAATCGATCGTAAAAGGTGAAAACATTCCAGATCCAGGGGTGCCAGAATCCTTCAAAGTGCTATTAAAAGAACTACAATCTTTAGGATTAGATGTACGAGTATTATTAGAAGATGCAACAGAAGTCGAAATTAGAGAATCCGTAGATGATATTGATGATCTCAGTGTGAATATTGAAGGAGCAGAAGATGTTCCAGTAATTACACCTGAATATATTACACCTGTATCCGATCTAGAAGAAGATTTATTTGCAGTAGATGGAGAGGAAGCAGATGATATGGAATTTGACATAGGTACATCTGAGTTTGAGGTAGGAGGTGACTTGGATTTTGACGATGAAGAATAGAGAGGAGAATAATCCTATGACCACAAGCAATATGGATCAAGCAATTTTATTTGACTCAATCAAAATCTCATTGGCTTCTCCAGAAAAAATTAGAGAATGGTCCAAGGGTGAAGTAAAAAAACCAGAAACCATTAACTATAGAACACTAAAACCAGAGCGTGAAGGACTATTTTGTGAACGCATTTTTGGGCCTAGTAAGGATTGGGAGTGCCACTGTGGAAAATATAAACGAATCCGTTATAAAGGGGTAGTTTGTGATCGGTGTGGTGTAGAAGTAACCAAATCCAAAGTAAGAAGAGAACGGATGGGACATATAGAACTTGCTGCCCCCGTATCTCACATTTGGTACTTCAAAGGGATTCCGAGCCGTATGGGACTGATTTTGGATATGTCTCCTAGGGCATTAGAAAAAATACTATACTTTGCATCGTATGTGGTACTGGATGCTCAAAATACAGGACTACAGTATAAACAGCTACTGACAGAAAAAGAATACCGAGATGCCTATGATAAATATGGCAATACTTTTAAAGTAGGTATGGGTGCAGAAGCTGTCAAACAACTCCTAGCTGCGATCGACCTAGAAAAACAATCAGAAGAACTCAAAAAAGCGCTAAAAGAAACAACAGGACAAAAACGAATTCGAATTATTAAAAGGCTAGAAGTGATTGAAGCCTTCCGTGTGTCTGCTAACAAGCCAGAGTGGATGGTAATGGATGTAGTGCCAGTCATTCCCCCAGATCTTCGGCCTATGGTGCAGCTAGATGGAGGACGTTTTGCTACCTCTGACCTAAATGATTTATATAGACGAGTAATCAATCGTAATAACCGCTTGAAGCGTTTACTAGATCTAGGGGCTCCAGATATTATCGTACGAAATGAAAAAAGAATGTTGCAGGAAGCGGTAGATGCGTTGATTGATAATGGAAGACGGGGGCGTCCTGTTACAGGACCTGGAAATCGTCCACTCAAATCCCTATCAGATATGCTCAAAGGAAAGCAAGGGCGGTTCCGCCAAAACTTACTAGGAAAACGTGTCGACTATTCTGGACGTTCTGTTATCGTAGTAGGACCAGAGCTTAAACTCTTCCAATGTGGTTTGCCTAAAGAAATGGCTGTTGAATTATTTAAGCCTTTTGTAATGAAAAAATTAGTGGAAAATGGCTTAGCGCACAATATCAAATCTGCCAAAAGAATGGTAGAACGGCTTCAACCAGAGGTGTGGGATGTTCTAGAGGAAGTGATCAAACAACATCCTGTTATGTTAAATCGTGCGCCTACCCTACATAGACTAGGGATTCAAGCTTTTGAACCAGTACTGGTAGAAGGTCGTGCTTTAAAGCTTCATCCATTGGTATGTACAGCCTACAATGCTGACTTTGATGGGGACCAGATGGCAGTGCATGTGCCTTTGTCCGTAGAAGCGCAGACAGAATGTAGATTTTTGATGCTAGCACCAAACAACCTCCTAAAACTTTCTGATGGAGCGCCTGTAGCGGTACCATCTCAAGATATGGTTCTCGGGATTTATTATCTGACATTGGAACGAGATGGAGAACTAGGAGAAGGACGAATCTTTAAAGATGAAAATGAAGCATTATTAGCATATGATAATAAACAAGTTTCTCTCCATGCTAAAGTAAAAATTAGACGTACGCTTGTAATAGATGGGGTAAAACAAACTAAGATTATAGACACAACCATTGGGCGAGCCATTTTTAATGAAGCCATCCCTCAAGATATTGGATTTGTTGACCGCACGATTAGTGAGAATACATTCTGCTATGAGATCGAATTTCTAGTAGATAAAAAAGTACTTGGTAAAATCATTGACCGTTGTATTAACAAACATGGAGCAACTAGTACTGCAGAAATTCTTGATAAGATCAAATCTTTAGGATTTAAATTTTCGACTAAAGGGGCGCTGACAGTATCCGTATCCGATATGGAGATCCCAGCCAAAAAACAAGCGTTTTTGGATGAAGCAGAAGAAACGATAGAAAAGGTTACAAAGCTCTTCAAAAGAGGCTTAATGACGGATGAAGAACGATATAACAAGGTTATTTCAGTGTGGACTAAAGCCAATGAAAAGATTACAACAGCACTTTTAGAAAACCTCGGAAAAGACAATAATATCTATATGATGGCGCACTCCGGTGCCCGTGGTTCTAACAACCAGATTAAACAACTAGCAGGGATGAGAGGTCTGATGGCGAGTCCATCAGGACGAATCATCGAACTTCCTATTAAGTCTAATTTCCGTGAAGGTCTTACTGTACTAGAGTACTTTATTTCTGCCCATGGCGCCAGAAAAGGTCTGGCTGATACAGCACTCCGTACAGCTGATTCAGGCTATCTTACAAGACGTCTCGTGGACGTCTCTCAAGATCTGATCATTCGCGAAATGGATTGTAGGACGGAAGAAATGACCGAAGATCCAGCTATGTGGGTAAAAGCATTTAAAGATGGCCAAGAAGTCATTGAAGGACTAGAAGACCGATTACGCGGCCGTTGGTCTGTACTTGATATCGTGCATCCAGAAACAGGCGAAGTGATTGTAAAAGCAGATACGATGATTAGTCCAGATCAAGCAAGTCAAGTCATAAAAGCAGATATCAAAAAAGTAAAAATTCGTACAGTACTAACTTGTCGTTCTAGAATTGGAATCTGTTCTAAATGTTATGGTGCGAATATGGCTTCTGGTCTCCAAGTCCGTATAGGAGAAGCCATCGGTATTATTGCAGCCCAATCTATTGGAGAACCTGGTACACAGTTGACCATGCGTACCTTCCATACAGGAGGGATTGCGGGAGATGACATTACACAAGGTCTTCCACGTATAGAAGAATTATTCGAAGGACGAAAACCCAAAGGGCTTGCTATTGTGGCAGAGTTTGGCGGTAAGGTTAAAGTCAGCGATACGAAGAAAAAACGGGAAGTTATTATTACAAATGACGATACCGGAGAGTCTAAACCGTATTTGATTCCTTATGGATCTCGTATCAAAGTATACGAAGGAGATATGGTAGATCCAGGTGATGAACTTACAGAAGGTAGTGTAAACCCTCATGATATCTTGAAGATCAAAGGTCTTCGTGGAATTCAAGATTATATGATCCAAGAAGTACAAAGAGTATACAGACTTCAAGGGGTAGATATCAACGATAAGCATATTGAAGTAATCGTAAGACAGATGCTCAAAAGAGTAAAGGTAGAAGAAAATGGAGATACGAATTTCCTGCCAGGCGCTTTAATAGATTGGTTGCAGTTTGAAGAAGCCAATGCGCAAGAAGAAGTAGTAGAACCAGCAACAGGAAAACGAGTACTTTTAGGGATTACCAAAGCTTCTTTGGCTACAGACTCTTTCTTGTCGGCGGCATCATTCCAAGAAACAACAAGAGTGCTGACAGAAGCAGCCATCAAAGGCAAGGTAGATCCACTGATCGGACTCAAAGAAAATGTAATCATCGGTAAGCTGATTCCGGCTGGTACGGGTATGCACCGATATCGTAAGATTGATATAGAATTAGTAGAAGAATAAAAAACTCCCTTCGGGGAGTTTTTTATTTGCAACAAATAAAATCCTTGACAAGAAACCAGACAAGTGGTAGAATTCATCAGTGTGTGTTTAATCACTTAATTGATATCAATAGGTGTACACATAGCTGGGATCATAAATATGAACCTGAGAGGGGGATTTATGTGCACAGATTAAAACAGCAACCGAAGGTTGTGGGCACTAAGCAGACTGCAAAAGTGCTAGAACAAAAACAAGCATCAGTTGTATATATTGCAAAGGATGCAGATCCGAGAGTAACCCAGAAAATAAGGGAACTAGCGGATGAGCAAGGGATCCCTATTGTCATGGTAGATACCATGAAACTACTAGGAGAATCTTGCCAAGTAGAAGTACGAACAGCAACAGCGGCGATTGTAAAGTAATGTAAAAGGAGGTGCAAGAATGCCAACATTTAATCAGTTAGTAAGAAAAGGAAGAAAAGTGATTGAAGAAAAATCTACAGCACCAGCACTTCAAAAAGGATTTAACTCCTTGAGAAAGAAGTCAACAAACATCTCCGCACCACAAAAAAGAGGTGTATGTACAGCTGTAAAAACAACCACTCCAAAGAAACCAAACTCTGCTCTTCGTAAAATTGCCAGAGTGCGTCTTACAAATGGGATCGAAGTAACAGCTTATATCCCAGGTGAAGGCCACAATCTGCAAGAACATAGTGTTGTTCTGATCAGAGGCGGAAGAGTAAAAGATCTTCCAGGGGTACGTTATCACATCGTGAGAGGTACACTGGATACAGCTGGAGTAGCAAAAAGAATGCAGTCTCGTTCCAAATACGGTGCAAAAAAACCAAAAGCAGGAGCAGCAGCTGCAACTAAAGGTAAGAAATAAGCAAGTGTGTGCCTAGTACAAAGCGATATAATCTGCCCGTTGTCATATATAGATTTGTATGATTACAGTACTGAGGCATGATCGTTCCAAAAGAGGCGAACGAGTACCGATGATAGAATTTATTCATTAAGGAGGGAAGAACCGTGCCACGTAAAGGTCATATTCCAAAAAGAGATGTACTGCCAGATCCAGTATATAAAAGTAAGCTTGTAACAAAATTAATCAATAGTATCATGTTGGACGGAAAAAAAGGTATTGCACAGAAAATCGTATACGGTGCTTTTGATAAAGTGGCTGAAAAAACAGGTAAAACAGGCTTAGAAGTGTTTGAAGAAGCCTTGAATAACATTATGCCTGTTTTGGAAGTTAAAGCACGTCGTGTAGGTGGAGCAACATACCAAGTACCTATGGAAATCAGACCTGATAGAAGACAAACACTAGGTCTTCGTTGGTTAACTATACAAAGCAGAAAACGCGGAGAAAAAACAATGGTTGACCGTCTTGGAGGAGAACTTCTAGATGCGCTGAACAATGCAGGTGGATCCGTTAAAAAGAAAGAAGATACACACAAAATGGCGGATGCCAATAAAGCGTTTGCACATTACAGATGGTAAGATGCCTTTGGGTATAAAATCATTGTATACTTGTGTATACTACAAATAAATAGCTCATTCATAAGACTTGCAAAAAAGAGAGACAATAACGCTCTCTTTTGTAAGTTAAAATAGTAGACCACAGGGTATACTTCTTATGGGTACTTAAAAACTAACAAAGGAGGAGTAAGTGTGGCTAGAGCATTCCCACTTGCCAAAACCAGAAATATCGGTATCATGGCTCATATTGATGCCGGTAAAACCACTCTTACGGAACGAATCTTGTACTATACCGGTCGTACACACAGAATCGGAGAAGTGCACGAAGGTGCCGCTACGATGGACTGGATGGAGCAAGAACAGGAAAGAGGAATTACCATTACCTCTGCTGCTACAACAGCACAATGGGATGGGCATAGAATCAACATCATCGACACACCAGGACACGTGGACTTTACTGTAGAAGTAGAGCGGTCTCTTCGTGTATTAGATGGCGCTGTAGGCGTATTCTGCGCAAAGGGTGGAGTAGAACCTCAATCCGAAACAGTATGGCGTCAAGCAGATCGTTATGCTGTACCTCGTATGGCGTATGTAAATAAAATGGACATCATGGGTGCAGATTTTTATAACGTTGTGAGTATGATCAGAGAAAGATTAGGCTCTAATGCAATCCCGATTCAATTACCAATCGGTGCAGAAGATGAATTCAAAGGTATTATTGATCTGATGGAAATGAAAGCTTATATGTATAAAGATGACTTAGGAAAAGACATCGAAATAGTAGAAGTTCCAGCAGATATGAAAGACAAAGCGGATGAATATAGAATGCAACTAATAGAAGCGATTGCAGAATCTGATGAAGTACTCACCATGAAATATCTAGAAGGTGAAGAAATCACTACAGAAGAAGCGATAGCAGCACTTCGTACGGCTACGATTGCCAATAAAATCATCCCCGTATTATGTGGTTCTGCATATAAAAACAAGGGTGGACAAAAGTTATTGGATGCAGTTGTTTTATATCTTCCATCACCACTTGATATCGCAGCTATTACAGGGATTGTTCCAGATACAGAAGAAGAAGTAACAAGGCCATCTTCTGATGAAGAGCCATTCTCTGCTTTGGCATTTAAGATCATGAATGACCCATTCGTAGGAAAATTAGCATTCTTCCGAGTTTACTCAGGAGTACTTGCTGCAGGTTCTTATGTATACAACTCTACAAAAGATAGAAAAGAACGCATCGGCCGTATTCTGCAAATGCATGCAAATCATAGAGAAGATATTGATAAAGTATATTCTGGAGATATTGCAGCGGCAGTTGGTTTAAAAGGAACAACAACAGGAGATACTCTCTGTGATCAAGATCACCCAGTTATTTTGGAATCTATGAACTTCCCAGAGCCTGTAATCCATGTTGCCATTGAGCCTAAAACAAAAGCAAGTCAGGAAAAGATGGGTATTGCCCTTGCCAAACTGGCTGAAGAAGATCCAACCTTTAAAACATACACAAATACGGAGACAGGTCAAACTATTATTGCTGGTATGGGTGAACTTCATCTTGAAATCATCGTAGATCGTCTTCTGCGAGAATTTAAAGTAGAGGCCAATGTAGGTAGACCACAGGTTGCGTATAAAGAAACAATGCGTAAAGCAGTGAGTGTAGAAGGAAAGTTTATACGTCAGTCTGGTGGACGTGGACAGTATGGACATTGTAAGGTTAAATTTGAGCCAATGGATGCCAACACAGAAAAGATCTATGAATTTGTGAATGGAATCGTCGGTGGGGTTATTCCAAGAGAATATATCCCAGCAGTTGACAATGGTATTCAAGAAGCAATGGCTAGTGGTCAATTAGGCGGATACCCAGTATTAGGTATTAGAGCTACACTGTATGATGGTTCTTATCATGAAGTGGATTCCTCAGAAATGGCATTTAAGATTGCTGGATCTATGGCATTCAAAGAAGCGATGAGAAAAGGGGATGCAGTACTTCTCGAACCAATCATGAAAGTAGACGTTATGGTACCAGAAGAATATATGGGAGACGTAATCGGGGATATCAACTCTCGCCGTGGACGGATTGAGGGTATGGAACCGAGAAATGGTGTACAGGTAGTACACAGCTATGTAGCATTAGCTGAAATGTTTGGCTATTCTACCGATCTTCGTTCTAAAACGCAAGGTCGTGGAACGTACTCCATGGAATTCCATCACTATGAAGAAGTACCAAAGAGCATTCAAGAAAAATTACTCTCTGGTAAAGGGGAATAATCTCCTACCCAAACATTGCAAAAATACTTGCAAGTTGCGAGTATATTCAATATAATAGATGAAGAATTATTCTTCAGGATATTTCACAGCATTACAACAACATAATAATCAATCAGCATATCAATTCAAGATATGCTACATAAAAAAAGGAGGAAAATGTAAATGGCTAAGGCAAAATTTGAAAGAACCAAACCCCATGTAAACATTGGTACAATCGGACACGTTGATCATGGTAAAACAACTCTGACAGCTGCTATTACAAAAACACTGCACCAAAGATACGGACTTGGAGAAGCGGTATCATTCGATAATATCGATAAAGCTCCAGAAGAAAGAGAACGTGGAATCACAATCTCTACAGCACATGTTGAGTATGAAACACCTAACAGACATTATGCTCACGTAGACTGTCCAGGACATGCTGACTATGTTAAAAATATGATCACAGGTGCTGCTCAGATGGACGGTGCAATCGTTGTTGTGGCTGCAACAGATGGTCCTATGGCTCAAACAAGAGAACATATCCTTCTTGCACGTCAGGTAGGCGTTCCTTATATCGTTATTTTCATGAACAAATGTGACATGGTGGATGACGAAGAATTATTAGACTTAGTAGAAATGGAAATTCGTGAGTTATTATCTTATTATGAATTCCCAGGCGATGATATTCCAGTAATCAGAGGATCTGCACTTCAATCATTAAATGATCCTACTGGTCCTTGGGGAGATAAAATCGTTGAATTATTCGAACAAGTAGATGCTTACATCCCAACTCCAGAACGTGCGATTGATAAACCATTCTTAATGCCAGTAGAAGATGTATTCTCTATCACAGGTCGTGGTACAGTAGCAACTGGTAGAGTAGAACGTGGAATTCTTAAAGTACAAGATGAAGTTGAAGTAGTAGGTCTTACAGATGAAAAACGTAAAGTAATTGTAACCGGAGTAGAAATGTTCCGTAAACTTCTTGATCAAGCACAAGCTGGGGACAACATCGGAGCACTTCTTCGTGGAGTTCAAAGAACTGACCTTGAAAGAGGACAAGTTTTAGCGAAACCAGGTTCAATTACACCACATACAAAATTCAAAGCTCAAGTTTATGTTTTGACAAAAGAAGAAGGTGGCCGTCATACTCCATTTTTTGGAAACTACAGACCACAGTTCTACTTCAGAACAACTGACGTTACTGGCGTAGTTGACTTGCCAGAAGGCGTTGAAATGTGTATGCCTGGAGATAACATCGAAATGCATATCGAATTGATTACACCAATCGCTATGGAACAAGGACTTCGTTTCGCGATTCGTGAAGGCGGCAGAACAGTTGGCGCTGGATCAGTAATCGAAATCGTAGAATAAATTTTGGGGAAAACCCTTTATTAAGAGAAAAGCGCATCCTTTGGATGCGCTTTTCTCTTTGTAGTTTGTGAAAAGGCGGGTTTCCGAAAAAGTATGTGGTAAGGCAATATATAAGTCTTCCAACAACTGCAAAATCGCGCTTGTGCAAGGGGATGGTGTAGTTGAAATATTGGACGCGCTCCTTTGTTGCAGTTGTTTCCAGATTTATATATTGCCTTAC
>CALKRZ010000113.1 GCA_937989765.1 uncultured Clostridia bacterium
TTGAGTTTTAGTAATACGCAGCTCATCATTTACTATACGTGAAATCTGATAAGCATTCGATACCTCTCGATATAGAGTAAGCGTACGAATAGATGTACTCGCTTGTCTTGCTAATATTTCTAACATTTCTTGTTCATTAGAAGCAAAATCGTGGGCATGTCTAAAATGTAAATTTAAGATACCATATACATTATCTTCCACAAGAATAGGCGAAGAAATTTGCGCCCTATCCTGTAATTTACTTTTTCCTTCTGAAAGTTTAATAAATGTAATCTTTTCTTTTTTGACCCGCTTTATGATATCAAAATCAACAGGATGCGTAGTCTGCTCATAGAGTTTTCCTGTATAATCAGATATCATCACATTCTTAACCCTTGTATCTACAATCACTAAGGAACAGTAGTCCTGTTGAAGAAGCAAACTTGTCTTGTGTAAAATTTCACTATATAAGGTATCTAAGCTTTCCAAGTTTAATATGGGTGTCGCTAAAGTTTGAAATGCTTTTTGATAATTTTCTACTGATATTTCTGTAAATTGGTTAATCACATAATCAAAAAATACATGTACATATAAGAGATCATGATCATCTAATTCAGTCGTAGTCGCAAAAACATTGACCATGGCATATTTCAGCATAAGAATACGATCCTGTATATAATGAATCTGTACTCCCCTCAAACTGTTCTTTTCAGTAATATGAATCGCCAATTCATAAATCATCTGCTTGCATTTATCTGAAGGACTCAAATATGTGCTTTTTTCATGTTCCATAAAATATCCTAAAGCAATAATTACATTTTTCACCGTTACCCTTGGTATTTCTAGGGTACGACTGGGATGATTGACATATTCCCGCTCCAACATATTTCTTTCCCAGTCGGACAATATTCTCTCTATATACTGTTCGTAGATGGTCACCAAATTTTTCATCTAGATCCCTCACTTACCGTAATATATTATCGAATGATTATATCCTCCACAATCATCCATTGTTCATTTCTTTTTTGGGCCACTACTTTGTGGGTACGGTAAAAACGCTCTTCCCCATGATCTGACATCCCTTTCCATACATCCTGCACCACAGCCGTGATGATCTGATCATCTCCAGAACCTATCGTAATAATTTTACTATTATATTGAGCAGGACTTTGTAATATAATGGGTTCAAAATAATCTTTTTGCACTTTTTCATCTTGTAGAACAGAGGAGGTAAAATAAAGCTTCAACTCATCTTTTGATAACAGCCCTGACTTTACGGCCAGCCGTTTTTGGAAACTTTCTTTGATAAAATCTTTACCATCTTCTACCATCGTATTCTTATCCTCTTCTTTAATATTTGAAAGGGCAATAGGAATTTTCACATCTGGAATACGTATTCCAACCGCTGCGATCCGTAACGTGATCGTACTCGGTGAAAAACTTTCTAATATTCCACTTGCATCTTTTGTACTAAAGGTAATATCTCCACCTTCTAATTTGGCTCGACAGGTGCCTGATAAGATCACTTCCATCCCACTATCATTACTAATCACAAGTTCTCCATCAATCCTAGCTTCTACTCGCTCCTGACCTTTCAGTACGTGATATACCATCACATACTGATCTTCAAACATCCTCATTCGTTCTAACACCAATGTATATGGCATAATAGGGACTGAAATTGCATCTTCTGCAGAAGCATTTAGTAAAGAATATGCATCTACTTCTTCTTGTATCCCTATACTACGATATAAGTGATTTAAGTATAAATTAATATTTCCATTTAAATTTCGCACCCCTTCAAATCCAATATAACCCAAAATACGAGTATACTTTGAAAAACTGAATAATTCTGGATATGGTTTTAATGGTGTCACAAGTCTATTATCCTCTTCTAATTTAATAAGCTCCGACATTAGTATTCCTTTCCATCCATGAATGATAGAATGCTTGGATAGCCAATGTAGTTGATAGTTTATTTGAGTACCTGTAGGCGCAAATACTACATTTTCCACTGTAATATTTACATCTGGATCCCCCACATCTCCTACTATTTTTTTCGAAAGATTTTTGACGGGTGCATCCAAGGGTAAATTTCCTACTACAATATCAAAAATGGCTTTTTCTCCAGAATAACTATGTTCAAAGGTTAGAATAAATCGTTTGATTGCAGCATCAAGAGGATCAAACCGCAGAATCATATCTTTTTTACTTTCCACGCCTTGACCTGCATCCATCTGCAGCGTAGTTAAATCAATATTATATATCTTTCCTTGATCATCTAACAAGGTTACTTCATAGTCCATTAATGGCAGTTGTTCTCCAAAGTAAAATACAGTTGCTACTGAATCTACCAACATTTTTTTCAAACTAAGGAGCTTATCCCCAAGATACCTAGTTTCTGATACATATATAAAATTTACTGCATTTGTCTTATAATCAGGTTTGTGCGGTAGTGATAATGTGCCTTTCTTTGCATTGGTCAACTGAATACCCAAAAATATAGAAATGACTATCGTAATGGATAATAATATTGCAACGGCTCCATATAACCATTTCATAGGGATCGCATTCACTCTTTCTCCGATTCCTTTGGTAGTGGAGGGATCTTTCAGCTTGATCATAAAATCTCTCATATTCCCTTTTAATCGTATGAAAAATTCGTCTATCTTCTGTTTCCACATAGGATCACCTACCCGATCTTTTTTTCTTTTGAGAAATCAATAGTGCACTGGTCTCTTCTTGTACTGCCTTATTAGATTGTTTCATAGATATTTGCTTATTTTTTTTATTCCGTACTTTGGGTTCTGTGATCTTATGATTTATAGATCTCATTCGCCTATACATTTGCGTTGACCCCAAAAAACTTTGGACTATACTAGCAATCCATCTTTCCATTATATCATATATAATAGGAATTCGTCTTAGGGCAATATCTAGGATATACAATACGATCGCTAGAATCAGCAGAAGAGTACTCCAATCTTTTTTACCTAATACTTCTATCGGCGGATCCGCAAAAATATCTTTGGGATCTTTGAGTATTTGCCCCCCTGTCAATTGAGCTACTTTTTGTAAATAAGCTTCCCCCGAGTGAAATAGTCGGATATCATACTCCGGAGAATATGGAATATGAAAGCCTGAAAAAACTGATTCATCCCCGTCTATTTTTTCAATGTGTATGGTAGCCACATAAGCGCCCTGTTGACCGGCTGTGGTTATTCCTTTAAAAATACCTGGCGCTGAAGGTGTGAGATTTACTACCTGCTGATCCATTGTTGGATCCATAATCACGGCTGATACACTAGTAATATCTCCACTTGGAGGCATATGCGCTAAAATCTCTACGTTTTTTCCATTTGGGATTATTTCTATTCTAATATTTGGATTCATTTGTTTCCGCAACGTCCACGCCACCATGTTTCGTATCAAAACAGATCCTTCGTCTGATGCTAACCACTCAGAAGTCCATTGGTTATGAAAGTCTGATGTCCACGCTATCGTTCTTCCTAATCCATATCTCCATACTGCCAAAATAGGATCCTCTTGGTCACTTTTTAATAAAACTTCTGCTCGTGTCTTTGCTGTAGTCGCAATGTATCCATGTAATAGAGCCACTTGGTCAATGCCACGCAGTATTGGAGAATTCCCTACTACTGTAGGATAGAAAGATCGGTTATGAATATAGGTTTTTCCTGCCAAATGAGTTTCTTTGGTGAATATCTTAGGCAAATCTGTAAATTCATCGGTATAATAGTATCGCCCATTTCCCCATGTGGCAAGGTTTTCAAGAAGACGCACATCGGCACCTTCTCCAACAGCTACAGTGGATAAGGTGATCCCACTTGCTTTCATAGAAGCAACTAAAGATTCATAACCGCTTTGCTCTGCCTGACCATCTGTGAGGAGAATAATATGCTTTAGTTTTGTATCTGCTTCTTTCAACACCTCATAGGCTTCCCGCAATCCTGGGATGATGCTAGTCCCACCCCCTAAGGAGATACTTCCTATAGCCTCTTGTATAGATTGGGCATTATTTCCCACCTTTTGCAGTTTTACAGTCCATTCTGGTTGATCATCAAAAGCAATCACACCGATTTGGTCAGACTCATGCAGTGCATCTACGGCACGGATGGCTGCTTCTTTTGCGAGCTCTAATCTGGATAAACCAAAAGCACTTTCTGACATACTTCCAGAACGATCTGTTACAATGATCATGCCTAGATTAGGTAGATCTGTCTTTCCTTTTAACTCCATATCCACAGGAAGAATAGTCTCAAGCGGTGTCTTAAAATACCCACCCAATGAATAAGAATTTTCTCCTCCTGTTACAATCACGCCGCCTCCTACATGTTTTACATATGATTCCAGATGAATCAAAAATCTTTCATCTAGCGCTTCTGCAGATACATTGGCTAATAGTACTGCATTATATGCTGATAGTGCATCTAAATCTAAGGGTACAGAACGGGGTGATATTCTCCGAATGTGCAGCTTAGAATTTTGTAGTATATTGACAATTTCTTCTCCTGAATTTTCTTCTTCTATCACTAAAACATGCGGTATATCCTCTACATGGGTATATGCATAACCGACATTATTCTGTGAAAGAGTATCCGCGTCGGGTTCTAGTTCTGCTTTATAAATGATGGCTCCCCCTTGGTCTGCCTCATCTGAAAATATAAATTTATTTTCACCTTTTCTCACCGTAATTCTTTGGGTAGATAAAAGCATTTTCCCTCTAAAAAGCTTTAAATTTCCTTCCGTATCCACAAAACTGTCAATAGCTACTTCTATATCAAACTGCTGATGCTTTTTTAAATGTTTGGGCACTCTGACTTCAGTTACTTGCACTTCCTCAGTAATCGCCTGCTTCATAGGTAACACATCGATTCTGACTCCTTGATCCGCTAGGAGTTTTGCTTGTTGTATACCTCCCTCCACATTCTCTTGACCATCCGAAATCAGTACAATCTTCTTTCTCGTATGCTGAGGTATAAGGGTGGAAGCTAACTTTATACCCTCTCCAATATTGGTAAAACTACCCTCTATAAAAGAATAAAAACCATCAAAATTGACTTCTTCTGCAGGCGCTACTTCAACTGCTGCATTTTCACCAAAGTACACAATACCAATTTTATCATTTTTCGTTTTATACTGTTGAGCCATCTGTATAAACTGTAGGATATCCTTTTGCACTTCTTTCGTACTATGCGAGCCATCTACCGCAAAAATAGTTGTAATCTCTGGAACTGCTTGCTTTCTTTGAAGTCCCGCCATAGCCAAGACCAAAAGAAGGAGTATAAAACCCCGCAGCCCTAAAATAATTCCTTTTTTATAGTTTGAAGAAAAGTATGCTTTTCTCATAATCCAAACAATAGCTACAAGCAAAATAGGCAGTAGAAGTAAATATATTGGTTTTTCAACACTAAAGAGCACGGCTATACACCCACCATTCTACTAATAAGAGCAGTAATAATAATCCTAAAAATAAAAATTTTAGATTGCGGTTGGCCTGTAAATATTCTCCCTGCGCCATAGACTGCTCCCCACGTACTTCTTCTCTTTTTAAATCAGATTCCCCTTCTACTGCAGGATTGACTGAAAATGAATGATAGCTAGAAAAATCCTTACCTTTTTGTTCCAAGGTAAAAAATCCAACTTCATGGGTTTGATCAAAAGGCTGTACTGGAAATGGAGGGGCTAGTACGAATAATTCTCCTCCTGGAGAGATAATCCGTACTTGGTCTGCCTCAGGCGCTGTATTAAATTCCACAGTATCACCCGATGTAATCTTGTCTAGGTTATACACTTTTTCTGGAAGTAACCACTGTATACTATTATATATAAAGATTGGAAATTCCTTTTTTAAAGGTAAATCTGTTTGATGGAGATCAAAACCGCAGAGTAATATCTTTTGACCATTTTTTTCCCCTGCCATAATCAAAGGACTATGTTCTGATGATAAGATCACATCCATATCAGGATTTTTTTTAAGAATACGAGATTTGCTAATGGCAAAATCTAATTCTTTGATAAATTTCAAAAAATTTCCTTCTCCCACTGTAATCTGTGTTACTTCCTGATCTTCTCCTCTTTCCACCCATATACTTTCTACAGGAGGATTAAATGCCAAAATATGACCATCCGTAGGAAGCTTTGTGGGTAGAACTCCATCAAATACATATACTTGATATCCTTTGAGCTTTTCCATATCCTCCACTTTCACTTTATACAGTTCTACATCAGGAAGCGCCGCAAAAATTTTATCTAAGAATACATTTTGCTCTGTCACAAGAGCAATTCTACGGATATCTTTTGGATTTATCACATCATACGCTATATCATCTACAGTCAAAATATCCTTTGAACTCAATTGTGCCATAAGGAGCTGTGTGTTTTTTTCAATACCAGAGAAAAATACACTTACTTCTTGATTTGGTGAAATAGTAATTTCTTTCACATCATGAATATTTCCATCAGCATATAGACTTACTTCTTGACTAACCACGGAAGTACCATTATTTTTCACTTTGACTAATGCTAAGATTTGCTCTTGCTCTACCCCGTGAGAAATAAGCGCAATGCCTACATTATCACTACTTTTCCCAAATAGCACTGTTTGCATAGGAATTTCTCCGAAAGAATAATATTGATCCGAAAAAACATAAATATTTCCCTTCGTTTGTTCCCTCAAAGCGTTTATTAAACTTTTCGTACTGTCTAGATCCGCTATTGTATTTGTCACTTTCAAATCTCGTATTTTTTTACTGAGCTGTGTTTTATCCTCCGACTGATTTACTAAAATATAGGGTTGTTTCCCCATGACAATAATGGAAGCTCTTGAACCCGGCTCCATCCCCTGCACAAGTTCTTCAAGCTTTTTTTTAGCTGCCTCAAATCGATTCGGCTGTTCGTCTACAGCCTGCATACTCATTGACTGATCTAGTACAAAAATATAGTTTTGAGCCTTTAAACCTCTTCCAAGTAAATAAGGATCTCCTAGCGCCATAATGAAAAGTACAGCTCCTATAATCTGTAGGAGTAGCAGCAGATTTTTCCTCAGCTTTTGCCACGGCTTTTGGACCTGTGATTGAATCAATGTCTGCTGCCATAAAAACAAACTAGATACCTTTACTTCCTGATGCTTCTGCTTTAGGAGATACATAGCAATAATCATTGGTATGGTCGCCAATCCAGCAAACGCCCATGGATTGAAAAATCTCATATATACACCTCTTCTTTGTGTATGCTTCTTTTAGATCATCTATATTATACATTGTATCAAAATCAGAACCAATCGTCGAGTAGGTGATTTCTAGATCAGCTCAAAAAAGGATAGGAATCGTTCTTCCTATCCTTTTTTACATACTACTCAAGCGAAGTGAAATACGCTTCTACCAATTGTTTTACTCCGTGTGGAATTAGATCTTCATCTAATGCCTGTAGCGCGTCTTGCTTATACTGTTGAAAAACTTGATCATAGGGGACGGATTCTCCCCTCATCCCTGGTACCTTCTGTTCGACTTGCTCTATTGTACCGCCTGCATTTTTCTGTCCTTTAATCTGTGTTTTGTACTCTGCTATCCCAGCTGCTTCCCTAGTAAAAATATTTTCATTGGGTATATGCCCTCGTCCTCGACCTTGTCCCTGTCCCTGTCCTTGTCCCTGTCCCTGTCCCTGTCCTTGTCCCTGTCCCTGTCCTTGTCCCTGTCCTTGTCCTTGTCCCTGTCCTTGTCCTTGTCCTTGTCCCTGTCCCTGTCCCTGTCCTTGTTTCTGTCCTTGTCCCTGTCCCTGTCCCTGTCCTTGTCCCTGTCCTTGTCCCTGTCCTTGTCCCTGTCCTTGTTTCTGTCCTTGTCCTTCTTCACTTTGACTACCTTGTGTCTGTTCTGTGCTTTCGCCTATTGCATTGTTCAATTCCTCCAGGGCATGACGGAGTTGTTCATTTTCAGAAGCCATTTGAAGCAATTGATCCCCTACTTGATCATATTGGTCCCTTAATTCATCATGATTTCCTGTTTGAAGCGCATTATGATAAGACTGTAGAGACTGTTTTAAAGCAGAATTACTTCCTATTTCCTTTGCAGCTTCTTGTATTATTTTAGCAAACTCTTGTATTTGTTGTGTAGACATCGTGCTAAGTTCTTTTTGCATTTGCTGTAGCTGCGTTTGAATCTGAGCTGCATTCCCCTTTTGTAAAGCTTCTCCTAAAGGTCTGGTCAGTGCATGTTCTGAAAGTTTCTGACCTACTTTTGCTAGATCCGTATGGACTGAATTCTTAGAGATTTTCTTGAGCGCCTGCTGTGTTTTCTGCTGCGCCCGTATGATCTCTCCCTCCGTCCTAGATTTCTTGATCTCTGACCTTAGTGTAGTGAGCTTTTTGTTTAATTCTTGTCTTTCCTTGGGTGTAATATGTTGATTTACTTTTAGTTGTGTTTGTAATTTTTCGATCTTTTTAGTTTCAGTTTCTACCTGTTTTTGAATCTTTGCCTGCTGTTCAATAGAACCCTTGACAGGGCTAGGTGCAAACCCTACTGTTACAATTAAAAGAAAAGATAAACCTAAGGCTCCTAGCTTCCTTTTTGATATGATTCCTCTATACAAAGAACAAAAATCTTTATTTTGCACTGTTTTAATGGCATCTTGAAGCATTAATTCCCTCATAGGACTACTCTGGTCTACTGCCTTAAAGATCTCTAAAGCAGTGATCAATCTTTCTTCACATCCTAGTCCATCCCCTGTTTTGGCTACCTCTTCTACTGTAGGTCTTCTCCAAATACTGATCACAACTGCACCTAAGAATCCAATAGCTACAGATATGATCATGATCTCAAGTAGATTTTGTATAAAGATCCATTTCGATAGCAAAAGCAGTATACAGTTTAGGAATAAACTACATGAAATCCCTACAAGCATCCAATTCATCCACGTATAAAAGAGCATTTTTATCCACAAAGGTTGTAGTACTTTCCATAAATATCTCATCATATCCCTCGCGATCTTTATACGACCCCTTCTTTGGAGCCTTCCTCTAGATCATTTTTTACCTTTTCACTTTTTTTAGTTTTACTCTTCTTTACCCTTCCTTGAACGGGACGGATCCTCCATATACTGAGCATAATAAATATAAAAGAGAGTACTAGATCAAAAATAATATTAACTTGCCAAGGTTGTATTGTTATCTTATTAGGATTATTATGCATATTTAGAATACTAAAAATAGCCTCAAAGCCTACCTGATCTCCTACAACTGACAAAAACCCAATAAATGGATTCACGCCCACAATCCATAAAGTGTGTTCATAACTTAAAGGTTTTTGCCAAATGCCATAGGAAAACCTGTGTAATAACGCCAATACTATAAGACTGCCTACTGATAGGGCCAATACAAGCATAAATGCTACCACTGTGGATACTGTCGTACGTTTAAAAAAAGTAGAACAAAAGAGTCCCAAACTGCCTAAAAACAATGCAGTTAAAAGAAAGAAACAAAACATGACTACTACATTCCACAGGGATACACCCCCATACAAAAAAACCAAACTAAATATCGGCAAAGATGCCACAATCAAAAGGATCATATGGCTCAAGGATGCAGCTAGTTTACCCATAACAATAGAGAAAGGTGACATCTTGGTAATCAGAATAAGATCTAGTGTCTGTCGTTCCCTCTCTCCGCTTATGGATCCAGCCGTCAAGGCTGGCGCGATCAACATGACCAATCCTAGCTGAAAACCCGCTAAGAGTACATAAATCGTAATCGCATCCTGAGGATTAAATCCTCTCATATAAGAATTTAGTGTGTTGGCAGCAAGAAATAATCCGCCTACCCCCACTAACACCAACAAATACAGCATAATAAGTATCGATGACTTCCATGTTCTAAGTCTTGTTTTTAGTTCTCTCCGCAGCACGGGATTAAGCATCATACTTCTTCCCCTCCTTGTGTTACCTGCATAAATATGTCCTCCAGATTTCCTTCTTTTTCTTTAAATGCCACTACTGGAATATTACGTTGGATAATTTCTGAAAGAAGCCTTGATAATTCCTCTTCTTCCCCCTCAAATCCAAATTCTACATGATCTACGTTTTCAATAATATGATGCACCATCGGCTGTTCTTCCAATAAATGAATCAAGCTTTCTTTTTCCCCTAAGATTTTAATAAAGATTACACGGTTTTGTGTGAGCTGACGCATGATCTCATTCACAGTGCCGTATGCTACAATGCTCCCTTGATCTATAATCCCTACCGTAGTACATAATTCCGCCAACTCTGGTAAAATGTGTGAGCTTACAATAATGGTTTTGCCCAAGGTCTTTAGTTGTTTTAATACTTCTTTCATTTCGATACGGGCTCTAGGATCTAATCCTGAAGCGGGTTCATCCAAAATTAGGATATCTGGATCATGGATCAAACTTCTAGCTAAACACAATCTTTGTTTCATCCCTCTTGATAAAGAATCCACATATGCTTCTCTCTTATGGGATAAATCAACGATTTCTAGTAGATTCCCGATTGTACTTGCCCTTTGTTTATACGGAACCTTGTATGCCCCTGCATAGAAATCTAAATATTCATCCACCTTCAAATCATCATATACTCCAAAAAAATCTGGCATATATCCAATCTTTTCTCTTAATTTTCTAGGATAGGTGGTTACATCTATTCCTTTGATCCATACACTTCCTGAAGTAGCCTTTAAAAGCCCAGACATTATTTTCATTGTCGTTGTTTTTCCTGCTCCATTAGGGCCTACAAAGCCAAAAATAGTGCCTTCTTCAATGGATAGATTTAATTCATTGACTGCTGTAAATTTTCCATATTTCTTGACTAGATTTTTGATCTCCA
>CALKRZ010000114.1 GCA_937989765.1 uncultured Clostridia bacterium
GGCATCTTTTGATGTACATGCACAACCAATGCTTTCTCCCCTGTATTAAGGACAACGCCTGTACCTGCAGGATACACTGAGATATTCTCTTGGAATACCTTTAATATGACTGGATCATAGTCCACATACGCTTTCGAGGATAAATACTCTAAAATCTGGTAATGCTTCATTCGATGTCCATATGAGGAATTATATAGCAAATTATCATACTCATTGATGAGTGCTACGATTTTTGCAAATTCATGGATCTTTTCACTTTTTTGTTTTAGTGGAAATCCAGTACCATCCATCTTTTCATGATGCGCCAAAGCAATATAGGCTGACACTACACTCAGTTCACGATTTTTCTTCAACATTTCAAAGCCCAATCGGGTATGAGTTTCATAAATATCCTGTTCTGATGTATTAAAATCAGTCCGATGTCGATAGTAGTTGTTTTCAAGCTTCACCTTTCCAATATCATGCATCAAGGCGCCTACTGCCAACTCTCTTAATTTTTCAGGTGTATATCCCATCTGCTTTGCAATCAATACAGAAAGCACACATACATTCACAGAATGGGCATATAAAAACTCATCCTTAGAACGGATATCCTGCATATTAATCATCACAGTAGGTTTCATCATTACCTGTTCCACAATACTTTTTATGATATTTTGAATAGCTACAGTATTGACCAGTTGATCAGACTTGCTTTTAGAGATACTCTCTTGAATCGCTTTTTTGGCTGCATATTTGGTCTCATCACTGACCAAATCTTCGATTTGAATGCCTCGAGACATCACATCGTCTACATAAATAGCCTCTACCCCTGCTTGTTGTAACGCAGCTATGTAGGTAGCGCGAAGTTGAGTTCCTGTCGTAATTAATATGGCTCCACTGGTTGTAAATACCGTCTTGCCTAGTATCATGCCTGGCTTTGCATACTCAATCAAAATTTTCCTCATGGCTCAACCTCCACTCCTATGCCCTATCTATAACTATGTTCTACCTATAATTCACCCTCTATTTTTTTATATGCACTTTACGAGGATTATATAAATGAATCGTACGTAGTGTGGCTTCATTGGGTTCAAAAATAACTTTCACTTTCTTTCCTTTGAAAGGCGCCAAGAATATATACGTATTTTCTTTTTTTTGACCACTACTTACATCTAAGGTTTCTGTTGCATGATGAAAGTCAGTCTTTTTGCTTTCATCATCTATATGTGCCATGACTTCAAAATCCTTTATATTCGCAGAAAAAATACGTTTTCTTTTGGATTTATTGGTGATCCGGTCAATATCTAATTCTCCATTCGTTATTACATATTCATATTCTTTATTCAGCTGAGTAATCAGCCAATAGGCACTTGCACTGAAGATCACCAAAAATAGCAGCATAGCAGCTGATATAATAATAGTCCCCACCACTATAGCAATAATTGCCCCTATGACAATGCCCACTCGGGCTAGTAGGTCTTTACTTGTTATCTGTCTTTTGACTAATTGTTCTTTAAAAACATCTCCCACACGATCTCCTCCTATGCGACTCATCTATTTATAATATTATCATACTATATTCTGTATGACAACTGTGGCAATACAAAAAGCCCACCCAAAGGGTGGGACTTTTGTTGTATTACATCATTCCCATGCCGCCCATACCACCCATACCGCCGCCTGGCATTTGTGGTTCTGCTTCTGGGATGTCTGCCACTACAGATTCCGTTGTGAGGAATGTAGCTGCTACGGAAGTAGAATTTTGCAGTGCTGTTCTTGCTACCTTTGTAGGATCAATAATGCCTGTAGCAATCATATCTACATATTCTTCAGTCAATGCATTAAAGCCTACTCCTGCTTCTGAGTTCTTGACTTGATTAACCACTACAGATCCTTCTAAGCCTGCATTTGTAACGATTTGACGAAGAGGTGCTTCTAATGCTTTTAGAATAATCGCTGCACCTGTTTTTTCATCTCCTGATAAATCACTGAGCATCTTGCTCACTTCTTTGGTTGCATGAATATACGCTGAACCACCACCTGGGATAATCCCTTCTTCTACTGCTGCACGAGTTGCTGCTAATGCATCCTCGATCCGAAGTTTCTTTTCTTTCATTTCTGTTTCTGTAGCAGAGCCTACCTTGATGACAGCTACGCCACCAGACAATTTTGCCAATCTTTCCTGTAATTTTTCTTTATCAAATTCAGAAGTCGTTTCTTCGATTTGTGCTTTGATTTGTTTTACTCTAGCATCAATTTCTGCCTTATCTCCTGCACCATCAATTATGATGGTATTTTCTTTTTCTACTTTTACTGTTTTTGCTCTTCCTAGCATATCAAGTGTTGCTTCTTTGAGCTCTAGGCCTACTTCTTCTGAGATGACAGTTCCACCCGTTAAAGTCGCGATATCTTGTAGCATTGCTTTTCTTCGATCTCCAAAACCTGGTGCTTTTACAGCCACACAAGTAAATGTACCTCTTAATTTATTGACAACCAATGTAGCTAGCGCTTCTCCTTCTACATCTTCTGCAATAATAATCAGTTTTGATCCTGTTTGGACAATTTGCTCTAATACAGGAAGAACTTCTTGGATATTAGAGATCTTCTTATCTGTGATTAGGATATATGGATTATCTAGTACAGCTACCATCTTATCCATGTCTGTTACCATGTATGGTGAAAGATATCCACGGTCAAACTGCATCCCTTCCACTAATTCTAATTCTGTGTTCATCGTTTTAGATTCTTCTACTGTGATGACACCATCATTAGATACTTTTTCCATCGCATCTGCAATCAAACTTCCGATTTCAGCATCTCCAGCTGCAATCGCAGCAACCTTTGCGATATGATTTTTGCCATCTAGCACTTTACTCATATCCTTAATCGCATCCACTGCAGCAGTTGTTGCTTTATGCATTCCTTTTCGTAAGATGATAGGGTTTGCTCCTGCCGCAATATTCTTAATGCCTTCTTGAATCATGGCTTGTGCCAGTACAGTTGCGGTTGTAGTACCGTCTCCTGCTACATCATTTGTTTTAGTGGCTACTTCTTTCACCAGTTGTGCGCCCATGTTTTCAAATACATCTTCTAGTTCAATTTCTTTTGCAATCGTTACACCATCATTTGTGATGAGAGGAGAACCGTATTTTTTATCTAATACTACATTACGCCCTTTGGGTCCTAATGTAACTTTTACTGTGTCTGCTAATTTATTTACACCTGCCTCTAATGCTTGGCGTGCTTCTGCACCAAATTTGATCTGTTTTGCCATATATATTTCCTCCTTTTATTTTATATTCACTTCTTACTGCACATAAGATTATTTTTCTACAACAGCTAAAATATCATTTTGACGAATAACGATGTATTCTACGCCATCCATTTTTACTTCAGTTCCTGCATATTTGGAGTAAATCACTCGATCCCCTGGTTGTACTTCCATTTTGATTTCTTTTCCATCCACTACGCCACCAGGTCCTACTGCAATGACTTCTGCTTCTTGTGGCTTTTCTTTTGCCTGATTTGGCAGAACGATCCCTGATTTTGTTTTTTCTTCTGCTTCTAACTGTTTGATCACAACTCTGTCTCCTAAAGGTCTTAAATTCATAAAACTACCTCCTTCAAAGTATGTATTGTATTTTTATTGTTTTACAAAATAGGCTAAGTGTAGTTGTAGCATCACCCAACTTGTTCCATTTTTTTAGCACTCACCGCAATCGAGTGCTAACTACATTTATTATATTAGCCAAAGGTGTCTATAAATGCAAATATCTTTGACGGTTAGAATTTTTCTTTTTATACTATTACCATGAAATATCATTGTTATACTCATGATTCCTTTGATTTTCTATTTATTTTGCAAAAAGGAGCAAACCTTTCTGTATCATACCCTGCACAAAAGGCAAATAGTACACTATTGGAATGAGTACCGCAGGCAAAAGATTACCTACTTTTATTTTTTTGATATCTAAGATAGTAAGCCCTAATGCAAATATTAAAATACCCCCTACCAAAGAAATCTCTCTGATCATATCCTCCGTCATATAGGGCTGAATATACTGCGCTAAAAGCGTAATCATCCCTTGATAGATCAGTATAGACCCTGCGGACAGGATCACCCCGACCCCTAAGGTAGAAGCAAGGATAATCGATGTAATCCCATCCAATACAGACTTTGCAAACAAAGTAGTATGTACATTCTGTAGCCCACTCTCTAAAGAGCCTAAGATCGCCATGGTTCCCACACAAAATAGCAAACTAGCCGTTACAAACCCCTGAGAAATATTACTATTCCCTTTACCCAGCTTGTTCTGCAAAAACTGTCCCATATTTTCTAGCTTTTGCTCTATATTCAGCCATTCTCCCAATAATCCACCCAATACCAGACTAATAATAAATAGAATGGGTTCTGCCTTTGGATCTAACATCCGTGCAATGGTTCCAGAAGCTCCAATGAACAAAACAGCTAAAGGAATCCCCTGCATAACAATTTGCTTATACCTCTCTTTTAAGCCTTCTTTTATAAAAACTCCTATAAATCCACCTACTAGGATAGCAATAGCATTCACTATAGTGCCTAACATATAATCCCCTCTTATTTTCCTATTTTTTTGTCTCTCGCATAATAAAACAAGTATTGCTGCGCAAATCCCGCTCTGCTTCCAAAATAATCCGCTGCAAACTGATGAATCTTGCCAATCTGTGTATCCTCTTTAAAATAAAAATATTCCATAACCCTTTTAACCCATACATCTGTGGGAAAAACCTCATGTTTTCCTACCGCAAACAAAAGTACACAGTCTGCAATTTTAGGTCCTACTCCTTTGATTTTTAAAAGTTCGTTCTTTGCTTTCTCGGTAGACATAGAAGATAACTGCGTAAGATTCACTTCTCCTGATAAAACCTTTTGACAGGCATCTAAAATATACGGCGCCCTAAATCCAGCCTTACACTGTCGAATTTCTTCTTCAGTAGCTACCCACAACTGCTCTACATTCGGAAAAGAATAGAAATCACAATCTTCGAGTGTACAAATTTTTTCTCCAAATCTCTCGCTAATATTTTGGATCACCTGCTTTATATGAGGGATTTGCTTATTTTGAGAAATAATAAATGAGATAAGACATTCCCACACATCTTGCTGTAGAATATGAATGCCTGCACCATAGGATACAGCATTCCTAAGAATTTCATCCTTTGCAGATAAATTCTGCTTGATTGTATCATAATCCTTCTCTAAATCAAAGTATGGAATCCATATGTTTTCAAACTCTTCCACCTTGGTATGGTAGAAAATGATTTGATTTGACATTTGGACAATCTTCAGAACCTTTCCAAAAGCTACTATGATATAGTTGTAGTCTGTCAACTTTATATATCGAAAGCACTGCCCACATTCTACCGTTTGTTTTATATCAAAATCCTGTAAGCCCGTCACGATCACTCGATCTTCTACTTGCCTATACTCCATACCCTCACTCCATTCTCATACTCTATATCGAAAGCATGTACAGATTTCTACTATGCATATTACCTATCCAGACTCTATGTATATGTGCTATACTGACTATAAGTTGTTTTATTTCCCATACCCAAAACTAAGATGAGGTGAAATACTTGAAGGAGCAGATTTATACAATCCCTGTTATTGATGCGTTTAAAGTGGATACTGAATGTCCTTTTTGTGAACTTGTACACAAATTAGAAAATGATGCGATTGAATTTATGCTAGGCCCTTCCTATATGGAAGATGATATCCGCATGGAAACGAATAAAATAGGCTTCTGTTCAGAACACTACAAAGAGATGTATAAAAGGAAAAATCGATTAGGCCTCGCCTTAATGCTTCATACTCATTTACAAAAGGTCAATCATGATCTATCAAAGATGCTTGCAACGCTTGATTACTCCTCTACCCAAAAGCAATCTTTATTATCTTCCTTTTTGGGAAAAGCAGATAAAACAGCTTCCCATTCCAATCAAGCCTCTGCGTATATTACCCACCTTCATGAAAATTGCTATATATGCAATAAAACTAGCAGTACCTTCGACCGGTACGTAGATACCTTTTTTTATCTATGGAAAAAGGATAAAGAGTTTATCCAGTTAGTTCAAAATTCAAAAGGATTTTGTTTGCATCATTTTGGCATCCTCCTGTACATAGCACCTCAAAAATTGAGTGGGACTACAGCAGAAGACTTTTATCAAAAAATAATTTCCTTACAACTTACCCATCTTCAAAGAATAGAAGAAGACATCGAATGGTTTACTCGAAAATTCGACTATAAGTTTGCTGATGAATCTTGGAAAAATGCAAAAGATGCAGTCCCTCGAACAATGCAAAAGCTATCTAGCTTGTTTATAGAAGAACAAAGAGAATAAACCTAAGTGAGGTTTATTCTCTTGAACAAAATTATATGCACATTTTAAAAGCGGTTTTAACAGCACTCATGTGCCGTTTGCTACTTTTTGCTGTTCTTGCCGAATGAGATCCTTCTGATCCTTTGCCCGTTCTCTCAATCGCTCATTAGCACTTCTAGCTACGATCACATTACTAAACCACCGAAGGGCTTCATCTGTATGCCCCAATCTTCTCGCAAACTCTCCGATGAGATAGGTCATCGTATGTTCATCTAATCCACAAATGGGAAAACGTTCTTTGGTGAAGGCCTCTTTAAATCCAGTATAGGTATGGTCGATAAATGCCAATTCTTTTTTCTCTTCCGCCTTCGTTCTGTATAGCCATGCAATCTTCATGCAAATATATGCCTTTTCACTATCCTTTGCTTTTTTTGCTACTGCATTCAAAAGAGCTAGCTTGTATCGTTCGATTGCAATATCTACAGTAAAAGTAGCAGGATATTCTCTTGGCTTATACTTATGACTAATATCTCCCTTGATCCATTTGGCTTGGGTATAGGTGAGCTTCTCAAAAAAAGCAGACAAAGCTGCATACCCACAACACTGACATACCACCACATCATAAAATAGAGGGTCTAACACATCATAATACGGTCTAAAATCACTATCAGAAGAAAGTAATCGTACTTTTCCCTTTTTTACAGTTCTTTCTTTAAAGGATGTATCACAAACAGTACATTTATACGTTTTATCATATAAGCATTCCTCTTGATTCATTTTCTTCACTAGAGCAGTTTTTTGCTCTTGCATAGCATTAGCAGGCTCTTTTTTGAATAGCTCTATATTATCTAGATTTTTGAAACCTAGATTTTCTAATCCGTCAAATAAATTATCCATACCCTCCTCCTTTCACCGATCCTAATGCCAGTCTCCACCACTATTGAAACTTATGTAGCAAGATAAACTGTATATCATATATATTACATTTGCCGTTGATTCTGATAGTTCTCTCTAGTTCTTTATACCTAATATATACATTGTAGTAAGATATAAATAAAGTGTCAATAAAATTGTACAAAAAATAAATTGTATATCTGATATTACTTTTATACATTAAGTTTTTCATATGTAATTTCTAGGATAGTCACAGCCTCTAAGGAAATTTGATACATTTTGGAAATTCCTGCTATAAGGCTTTTGTCACTTGCTTTTAGATCTTTACTCTTTGCATTAAAGGATACTGTACCTTCTTTGATCTTATTCTTTACTACAACTCGATATTTTACATGACATCTATACATGTGCCCCGTGTTTAACATGTGTACCTCCTGTTCTCTATATCTCATTGCCTATAACTTATGCAGCCCAACTATATTGTATCACCATCTTATAATTATATAGTATTTTTATATAAAACTAAACAACATATTTCATATCACAAATTTTTACTCAAAACACTTCTATATTTTTACTTAAAATTCATAGATTTATTCATATGACCATTTAGACATGTGTACTGATTCTAGTCTTATCACGGGCTATAGACTACATCTACTACAATTACAAAATAACTTATACCCAATATATTAAATATTCCTAAAAATTCCATTAATATGGCCGCTATTTTTGTAATGGTACCTGTAGAAAGTTTCATCTAAACATGGTATAGTTATTAAATAAAAAGAAAATATTTGCTTTCCAAGGGGGAATATAGATCATGTCTCAGATCAATCATACGAAGATCAAAGTACGCAAGCTATCTATCTACCATAAAATGATGTTGTTTTTTCTATTTGTTTCAATTTTTTCTTCGGCATTCGTTGGGGGTATATCATTTTATTCTGCATATAATTCACAACTTGCACAGATTAGACAAAATCTAATGAATGTTGCTTTTAGTGCTTCATTATTAATACATGGAGATGATCATACCACACTCAAAGTAGGTCAAGAAGATAGTGAAGCATATCAGAAATTAAATAATCCACTTAGTGAATTAATGAAAAAAACAAATAC
>CALKRZ010000115.1 GCA_937989765.1 uncultured Clostridia bacterium
CGATATTCAGTGGAAGTTTTAGTTGATAAAATCTACTATTGGAGGTATAATTTTTTTGTAAGATATTTGGTATTAGCATACTGATATTTTACCATAAATCCTAGACTTTTCGGAGTCTGGGATTTATTTTTATACAAAAAAGAAGCTGTGCACTAATTACTTAGTGCGACAGTCCCTTTTTTTCATCTAAAATAGAAAATTCGTTCTTAATCTATTGACATTTGTATTTGAAGATGATATTCTTTATCAGTAAGGATTTTTATAATACTTTATTATGAGTAAGGTGGTGTGATCATGGTATTATCAAAAGCACAGATCGGTGAGACTTTTAATGTAAAGAGTGTAGAATGTAAGGAAAAGATAAAGAAATTTCTTTTTACATTAGGATGCTTTGAAGGGGAAGAAATCACGCTTATTTCTAAACTTGCAGGAAATTATATAGTGAATATTAAAGACAGTAGATATGCCATTGATGAAAACATGGCAAAATGTATTGTGTTGGAAGCGTGCTAGAAAAAAATGATAGGTACAAGTCAAGGGAAATAAACTTCCGTTACGCGACAGCGTAGGAATCATCTATCGAAGTTTGGACGACTGTATTTATTTGAAACCTATACTCCACTTATAAAAGTGGGTAACATATGTCAGCGGGCTATATTATTGATATGGAATACCCATATCATATTATTTTAAATAATTAATGATAATGACTATCAATAACGATATATTGAAAAGGAGATTTAAGATGAAAATAGCATTAGCAGGAAATCCTAATTCTGGTAAAACGACATTGTATAATGGAATTACGGGTAAAACAGAGTTTGTAGGTAACTGGCCTGGTGTCACTGTAGAAAAAAAGGAAGCTGAACTTAAGAAAAAGTATAATCCTAAAGGAAGCAAAGTGAGAATTGTCGATCTACCGGGTACATATTCGATCTCTCCTTTTACAGGGGAAGAAGCAATCACAAGGGATTTCATCTTAGGTGAAGAACCAGATGTGATCATTAATATCGTAGATGGAGCGAATGTCAGCAGAAGCTTGTTTTTTACCACTCAACTTTTGGAATTAGGGATTCCTGTGGTGATTGCCCTTAATAAGAGTGATATCGTATCCAAAAGAGGAGAGTCAGTAGATGCAAATGCCTTGGGCAAAGCACTGCATTGTAAAGTAGTGGCTACTACTGCCACCTCAGAGGATGGATTGTTAAAATTAGTACAAGAAGCCATGAAGCTAGGACACGAAAAGAAAACACAAACAGCGCCTAGTTTTCAAGGCAAAGATTCTGCAGATTCTGATCTGGCAAGACAAAAGTTTGTAGACAGTATCATCAAAAAATGTCAAGGGAAGAAAAGAGATGCCAGTAAAATAACTCTTTCTGATCAAGCAGATAGGATTGTAGCCCATAAATGGTTAGGAATTCCTATATTTTTTATGGTCATGTGGGCAGTATTCTCCTTTTCCATCCAAGGACTGGGAGGATATTTATCAGAGTACTTAAATGAAGTCGTATTTGCTGAAATCGTACCTGAGGCAGTGAATGGATTTTTGGAAGGACTAGGCGTTCATCCGTTGTTGCAAGGACTGATCGTAGATGGTGCTATCGGCGGAGTAGGTGCTGTGATCGGATTTTTACCCCTTGTGATGGTATTGTTTTTTTGCTTATCCCTGTTGGAAGACTGTGGATATATGGCTCGGGTAGCACTGGTGATGGACAGGTTTTTCAAAAAGATTGGACTGTCTGGCAAGTCGATTATTCCTATGATCGTAGGCTCAGGATGTGCGATTCCAGGGGTTATGGCCACAAGAACCATTGAAGATATTAATGAAAGAAGAATGACCACGATTCTTACTCCTTTTGTACCTTGTGGTGCAAAGCTTCCGATTATTGCTCTTTTTGCAGCGGTATTTTTTTCAGAAAGTACTTGGGTAGGTCCTAGTATGTATCTTATTGCCATTGTGATGATTACCATTGGCGGACTTTTATTAAAGAAAATTTTTGTATGGGAAAATTCATCACAATTTATTATGGAGCTTCCAGAATACAAATTGCCTAGTCTAAAATATGCGTTTATTCAAATGCTAGATAAAGCAAAAGGATTTATATATAAAGCTTCTACCATCATACTTGTGTGTAATACTTTTGTATGGTTTGCACAGGCCTATAGCTGGAACCTTGCTCCTGTAGAAGATCAAAGTCTAAGTATACTGGCTGCTATTGGGACGGTCATTGCGCCTATATTGATTCCACTTGGATTTGTAGGTTGGCAGCTAGCCGCTGCAGCGATTACAGGTCTTATTGCCAAAGAAAACGTAGTGGCAACATTTGCGGTACTCTTAGCGCTAGCCTCAGAAGAAGCACTACACGTACCAGGAGGGGCTTTAACACAGTTCTTTACACCTGTGACAGCTTTTGCGTATCTTGTGTTTAATCTATTTACCCCTCCGTGCGTAGCTGCCATTGGGGCTATGAACTCAGAGATGGGTTCTAAGAAGTGGTTATTGAAAGCGCTTGCATTTCAGTTTTCTGTAGGATATATACTGGCTATGATCATCACTCAGGTTGGATCCTTGATCGTATATAGAACACCGGCAGTAGGATTTGTGCCTGCTATCATCATCACTGTGATCACTGCATTATATCTATTTGTGACTATTCGTAAAGCAGATGGTAAGAGAGTAGAATTAGGAGTTGAAGGATAATGATAGCAAACATCATTATTGGATTAATTTTCGCAGGTATTATCATATTTGCAGGCACAAAAGTGTATAAAGATACAAAAAGTAATAAATGCAGCTGTGGAAGTAGCTGCTCTGATAAAAGCAAGTGCAATTCAAAGAATAAAGTGATATAATTAGAAAGGAGTCTATTGGGGCAAGGAGGTATATATATGGGTTTAGCTTCGGATTTTATGGGGATATTCAAAAAACATACGTTGCAATTCTTGGAAATTAGATATGAAGTTGGGGACGTAGTCACTTTTTTGTTTAAGCCTCAAGATACAATTAATTGGAAGGTAGGGCAACACGGAATATTTTTTTTCCAAAATGTAAAACTTGAAGGGGGTTCTTCTCGGGCATTTAGCATTGCATCTATACTAGAGGAAGAAGTCATACAGATTTCTATGAGAATTTCAAATAATCCCAGTGCCTTTAAAAAAGAGCTGCTGAGTCTAAAGCTTGGTGATTTATTGGTCATGAGAGGTCCCATTGGCTCTTTTAGTTTAAATCATACGATGAGGCATGCAGTTTTTATTGCTGGAGGGATCGGAATTACCCCTTTCAGAGCGTTATTACAGGAAGCGGTGAAGTATCAAAAAGTAAACTTGGTTTCGATAGATCTTTTATATAGTCAAGATGAGGAGCTTTATGTATATAAAGAAGAGATTGATGCCATGGCACAATCCAATCCTTTCATCAACGTCCAGTATATAAACAATAAAGAATCTCTGTTCAGAGAAGTAGCCCAGGTAGTAGAAAAATACAAAAATAATGGAGCATACTTTATATCTGGTGCCCCAATAATGATCAAATCAGTTAAAACCTTACTGATAGGTCAAGGGATCAAAAAGAAATTGATCAAGTCAGATCCTTTTATGGGATATTCTTCACTGCAAAAAGGGTAAATTTAGTATGAATCTCAGAAATATGGATTACAATAATAATAAATTGACTTAAGTTACTAAAGTTTATTTCAGAAGGCTGTAAAGTGATCGGCGTAGAGAATACGTCATCTTTTACAGTCTTTTTTAATACAAGTTTTAAACTCTCTATTAGAATACGTAAAAGTACCTATTTATATTTCTATA
>CALKRZ010000116.1 GCA_937989765.1 uncultured Clostridia bacterium
CTCTTTTGAATCCGACGAAGATTTATTCAAAAAATATGAATGAGCAAAATGAAGTAATAGGCATTAATTTTAGCATTGAATCGGGAAAAGAAGTGTATGCCATTGAAGAGGGGCATGTGTTTTTTGTAGGAGAATTACCAGAGTATGGACAATGCATTATGATTAGACATAGGGATCAACACATTAGCTTATACGGGAATTTGAAAACTGGAGCAATACAAAAAAATCAGTTTTTACATAAAGGGACGCTAATCGGAAAAACAAAAAGCCCTATATTTTATTTTGGATACTCGATAAATAATTATTTTATAGATCCGATACCATTTATGAGAAAAAGTATGATCCTAGAGTAATATACTAATGGGTAAATAGTGGGATGGCGGTCAATATGAACATAAATCAGAGTAGAAAATCAGAAGAAGGAAGTATTATGATTATCCTCATTATTATTCTCTTTTTCTTGAGTATTGCGGGTATTTTCATTATGCAAAGTAGCTTACTCGACTATCAATCTACACATATGAGTTTGTTTTCAGGAAAAGAACAGTCGGAACAGATCGCAGACCATGGAGTTACGATGCTTTTGAATGCGATACAAGAGTATTATCTGAAAGGGAAGGATTTGGATAACCAGACGAAGGACGGCATTCGTATAGAAGCACAGATTCCTTATAAAGAAGAATCTCCAGCAATAATCAGTGAGCCCCTAAAAAAATATTGGCAGCTCCTTTTTCCTTTTGAAGGAACAGAACCACAAAATCAAGAACAGCTAGATATTCAATATGATACGACGCATAGTACATTTGATGTGGAATATATTTTAAAGAAGAGAACCCAAAATCAGGGTTTTGATTCAGCAATATATGAAATGACACCGATGGATACATCTATATTTGAGAAAATGGCTCCAAGCTTCCAAATACCCTTTGAACAAAAAGGGCAAGTAGACATTTCGGGGACATATGATCCTATCTTTGAAACCCTTGATTTTTATATGCTTTCTTATGACAATGAAAAAAATCAAAAAAAGCTAATATTGTCTTCTTATAAACCTTTTATTGATCACGCTCCTCAAGTTGAAAAGGAGATATCCATCAAAAATTTATATCAGAAGAAATCAATGGGTATAACTGTAGAATCACTAGACTGGGAAGATGACATTGCTATTCAGACTATATTTGATACGCAGTACAAAGATTTAACGATTTACATGGCAATAGGAAGAAGAAAACTTGGAGAAATTGATTTGTTTTCTTTTTCACCCTATGGTGCTAGGGAATTCGAGTATATAGCGACGCAAAAAGTAAATCATGCAGCCCCACCCGATCGAGATGGACGCGTGTTTAAAAAAATGGATGTAAGTGGATTGATGAATCAAAATACAAACACCATTCAGCTCTATCTAACCGTACTTTTTTCAGATCGAATTGAAAGCTATCAGACAGAACCGTTGCTTGCGATCAATAATGAACCAGCTGCTTTTTGGGATAAAAAGTCCTCATTGGATATAGGGGATGCGGTGACCATGGATACAAGTGCGGTATGGAATGAGCTCTTTAATACAGCCTATTTATTTTTGAGTGTAAATGTGGATAGAAAAAAGATTGCGTACTATAGCTATCTTCCAACAGCACAAGAAGAATGGCAGCTAGAAGAGGAATTATTGCTGATAACAGATCAAGGAGAAAATGCATTTAAAGCGGATCAAATCGCATTTGGTTCATACTACAATGCAGCAATGAATACCATTCGGATGATATCTGTAGTAGGAAATATCCAAAATAAAGATTTGACCCTTTATTCACTAGACTATGGCATGGGAAACTGGGAAAAGCAACAAACATGGGTTGTACAAAATAAAGAAGAAATTGGACGTGTAAGTGTAAGTGGTGTATATGGGGCTTTTGATAAGGTATTGCTCATCAATGCGGCACCCATTGTCCGAAAAACAAGAATAGAATATAAGCCACCCGAAGCGATCTGGAATATCCAAGCCAAAAGCATTCGAAATGATCATCCAATCGCGCGAACAAGATTGAAAACAAACTTTATATTTGAGTATACAGAACCTGAAATAGGAACCCAAAAATCAGAAGATGTACAAAGACAAATAGAGAAAATTCATGTGCTAGACAGTATTAAAGATACCATAAAGACACCATAAAGACAGATTAAAAAGAGGTGGGAAGATATGAAAAGAATAAAGCAAGTAATCGTTGTAGTGGGAATAGTATTATGTATATGTTTTCCAAGTATAGTTTTTGCAAATACAGAAGCACCAGACTACATAGCCGGAGTAAGAGATGGGAATGGGCAAGGCGTTGAACAAGGTGCTATTTACGGACAAGAAGCTGCACGAAAAGAAAAGAAAAACCTTTGGAGTGCAGATATCCCTAATAATGCACGAATTAGAAAGACATATAATTTGGAGAGAGAAACAAATGAGTATGGACTAGGTTTTATAAAAGGCTTTATGGAGTCTTTTGAAAAATCGTATAAAGACGCGTACCGAAAAACCAATCTTGAATTGATACAAACACAAACTGAAACATTTACAGAGCTCACGATGCGTGCGGGAAAGTTAGCGAGCAGCGATGGAGTACTTCAATTAGAGATAGAAGAAGGCACTTTGTTTCTACAAAATTATCTTGCGGCAGAACGAGTGAAAGATATAAAAGAAATCCCAAAAACATGTAAGATGCATTCATACCCCTATCACATAAAGATTGGCAATACAGGAGGAACTATTTTTCCAGAAAAACCAATGAAGCTTGTTTTTGAATACTATGGAAATCAAAAAGCAGGCATATATGAGTACAAAAATAATCGATGGATCTATCTTCACACGCTCAAAGAAGATACACTGCTTTATACGATGATTGATCAAAAAACGTATAAAGGCGGTACTTATATCGTACTCGTAGATACGGCGCTACAGAAATTTAATGATCTAGAGGCACATTGGGCGGAAGAAGAAATCGAAACTTTTTTGTGGAATCGATATATAAATGGCTATGCAAACGGCACTTTTCAGCCTGATCATATCGTTACCCGTGGGGAGTTCGTGATGATCTTAGATCAAATAAAAGGGTGGGACAAACAAACTGAAATAGATATTATGAAAATATTTGAAGATTATTCTGTGATAGGAGCATCTCAAAAACATGCATTGGCATATGCGGTTGAAAAAGGATATATCAAGGGATATGGAGATCAAACAATCCGTCCTGATATGCCCATCAGCTATATAGAAATGGAACATATTATGAAAAGAGTATTGAATAATCCGCACTTTAAATGGGAAACGACAGCACAGAAAATGATGGAGAAAAAGGGAATAATTTCTAAAAGTTTCGAGTCAAAAAAACAATGGGTAACACGTGCAGAAATTATTTATATGCTTTCTTTGAATCTTTGATAAGACGAGTCTTATCTTAGCTACAAAGGAAGTAAGAAAAGTAGCAGAGTCTATACTACTTAACGAATGCCGAGAAACGTGAGCTTGGGGGGGGGATCGCAGTGAAGCAAAAAATAAGAATTTTACCTATGTTTTTGATAATCTCGCTACTGAGTACTATCTTCCCATTAGCACCAAAGGAAGTGCAAGCATCACAGCGTATCAAAAAGGGTGACTACCTAAGATTTGAAGGACATACATGGGAATTTAGAACTGGAGATAATTATTCAGGAACAGGGGCTACGAGACCAGTAGATTGGATCGTAGCAGCAGAAAAGCATAATGGATATCCACAAAACAGTGTAACCTTGATCTCAAAAGAAATAGTGGCAAAACATGTTTTTGATGATAGTAATAGTACTCACTGGGGAAATAGTGGTACAGGTACGGCAACAAAAGGGATTAGAAAATTTTTAAATGGAAGTAGTTATACGGGAAGTGATAATAATATATATAATGTAACGATGTATGATAGCATACCAGCGAGCATTCGAGGAGCTATACTAACCACGGATTTGGAAAACAAAGCATATAGTACAGGCACAGGGTATACAACAAAGGATAAAATATTTTTACCCTCTCAAAATGAAATAGGTGCAGGCAATACTAGTACCTATGCAATAGGAAGTGATTGGGGATATTTTAGTAGTGACTCAAGTAGAATTGCAAAGTTTGTTGGAGCAGATCGCTATTACTGGCTGCGTTCTCCTTCTTCAAACACCAATAATAATGTGCGCTGCGTCAGCAGCAATGGTAGCCACTATAGTAACAGTGCTAATAGTGGGGCTGGAGGTGTCCGTCCTGCTTTAAATTTAGATCTGTCCTCGGTAAGTATCAAATCTGGATCGGGTACGGAAGGTAATCCGTGGGTAGTGACTACAAGTACAATAGTGGAGAGTACAGCAGGTGCCAATTTTTCAGCGATACTGATGTCGGATGGACATATATGGACATGGGGAAACAATCACTATGGACAGCTAGGCTATCATTCAGATACACGTGTTGTGAGTGAACCAAGAAGGATTGAAAAAATCAATAATATAGTTCAGATTGCAGCAGGTCATACACACTGCCTCGCATTGGATAGAGATGGAAATGTTTTTGCATGGGGAAATAACGCAAGTGCACAATTAGGCAATGGAAATACGATTTTGCAATTTGAACCGATAGGAATCGCATTTCCAGAAGAGGCAGGCAAGATCATCCAAATTGCCAGTGGGTATAATTTTTCACTTGCCTTAGATGAAAATAAGAAGCTATGGGGTTGGGGAAATAATGGTTCTGGACAACTTGCACTACCTAGTGTGACAACATATTTGACTCCCGTACAAATACCAATAGCAATGCCTACTGGCGTATTTATTAAAAAAATTGTCGCTGACAAAAGTTACCATGCATTGGCATTAGATAGTCAGAATAAAGTATGGGCATGGGGACGAAATAATGAAAATCAAGTAAATCAAACTACTTCAACTATCATACGTATACCGATGAAACCGCTGGGAGAAGAAGTGGTTCAGGGAATAGGGATAGGAGAACGCCATTCTCTGGCATATACCAATAATAAGGTGTATGCATGGGGATGGAATAACTATGGGCAGCTCGGAGTGGGGGATAGACAAGTATATACTTTGCGTCAAGAGATTCCAATTAGTGCATCAGGATTAAAACAAATCGTAGGAGGATTATACTTTTCTGTAGCCTTATTTGATGATGGAAGAATGTTCATATGGGGGCTCAATTCAAGTGGTCAGTTTGGAAATGGAACAACGGTAAGTAGTAATTCGCCTCTTCAAATTCTCAATCACTCAAAGTATGAAAAAATAGCAACAGGAAGTAGCCATGTCATTGCTATTGAAAAAGAGAAACCAACTTTTTGGTCATGGGGATATGGTATATATGGAGAACTTGGAGATAGGAAGCGTGTTTCAAGAGCCACACCTCTTTGTATAGAATTACCACCTATATACAAACCAAGCTCTGTAATCAGTGGAAAACCCAATGGACCTATATTAACCAGTGGATTGCTACCGATCAAATGGAATAATACGCTCAGAAAATGGGTAGAAACAAATGAGGATGATGCAGCGTGGTTTAGTGAAGATTTTTATTCTGAAGGGCAAAATAAATGGGCAAATGCAATTATTGGAAGTATTGAGCAGAACGATTATTTGATGTTTGTATGGATTCCACGATTTACCTATCGAATCGAATCACCTGATCAAAATAAAAGACCGTACTTAGGGGATCGGATTTCTATTCGGTTTTCAAATGGAGATAAAGATGATACGACGAATAACTTTAAAATTCATCCCGCATTTCAGTTTGGAGAAGAGCAGCTAGATGGATTTTGGGCAGCAAAGTTTCCAGCAAGCAAAAGAACAGGATCGGCAGAAGCTGAACCCAAAGTCAATGTAAAACCGGGCATAGAATCATGGAATCATATTTCTATATCCGATGCATTTCTAAAATCTCTAGAAATCAAAGAGCAGTTTGGACTCGGTGCGAGTACAGACACCCATCTAATGAAAAATGATGAATGGGGTGCTATTGCCTACTTGACAGAAGCGATAGGACATATACCAGCAAGTGCAGGTGCCCACAGTGGGGGTGGTGTGGGAGACTTTTATTTAAATAGTACGGATGGATTTGATAAGGCGACAACGGGAAACCGATATGGCGTCTACAATATGTTTGGACGCAATGAATTTGCGGCAGCCTATATTAAGAATACATTTGTATCAACTAATGGCAATGGAGAAGAACTTCAAAAAGCAGCATTGCAGTATAAAAATGAGATGCCGATCGGTTTTACAGATAGACATGATCATAACTATAATGCAGCAAAAACGATTGTCAATGGAAAAGCACTCGATGATGGGATGGCATTAACAGAAACATCAGAAATGGGATTAGCATATAATGGATGGGGAACTGCAGCTGCATATTATCCACATACTAATATGCCTTTTTTCAGAAGAGGTGGGACAGGGATCTTTTCCTATTTGTATGATACCGGTGCATCGCATGCAGATAAGACTTTTCGGCCTGCACTTGTGGTTACCTCACCACAGCCAAATACGCCGGAGCTGGCTTCTACTATGTGGCCGATCAGATGGGATGCGTCTTCGCAGAACTGGAAAAGAGTAATCAACCCCAGTCAAGAACAATGGTATGATTATGCGCATAAACAATGGGCGAATATGGTGACGGGTAAAAGTGTGGAACAAGTATTTGATCAAAATGGGTATTTACGGCCGAGCAGTACCGCAGATTATGCCATGTTTGTGTGGGTGCCTCGATATACCTATAAGATTGATCATACGAAAGAATTGGGCAAAAAGATCAATGTTCGATTTTCAACGGATGGAAATTATGACTTTACAGGAAATGGCTATCGGCTCCATCCAGCATTTCAGTATGGGAAGTATGAATTACCTGGGATCTGGGTCGGTAAATTTAAAGCATCGAGCAATAACAATAAAGTGAATGTAAAACCGGGAATACAGATTTGGACAAATCAGACCATTTCACAGATGTTTGATCATACAAAGGAAATAACATCAAACTATAATATGAGTCGTATAGTGGAATCACACCTCATGAAAAATGATGAATGGGGTGCTGCGGCGTATTTGACAGAAGCATTAGGCGAACTCCCAGAACAGTCAACAACAAATTTTGCAGGTGGAAGTGCAGGAGATCAAACGGTCTATATTACGAATACAAAGCATTCTAATACACGCTCTCCTTATGGCATTTACGATTTATTTATGCAAGATCATAATGAGTCTGTAGCATCTTATGTATATTCGACAGATTTGATAGCTTCTCCTAGCAATATGTCGATCTATGAGGCAGAAGACCGATTTAAAGACCTTTTTCCAAAAGGGGTAGAAGATACAGCAGCAGCTAATTTTGAAGCGGCGACACCTGTGTATTCAGATGGACGTGCCATCAAAGAAGTATGCGATGCACTAGGAACAAGCGGAGCATGGGGGAGTGCAAAAGCAGATTTTCCACATGATACAAAGCCATTTTTTGTTCGTGGAACCAGTGGTATTTTTGGATTTGATATTTTTTCAGGTGAAGCACGAGCAACAACGGGCTTTAGGCCTGTGATTGCCGTGATCGGAAATGCAATCCAAAATGCATCAGTAAGCCAAATATATCATACGAAGCTCGATGTAGCGGTAGCACTAGAGAGTGCAAATGGAATTGCAGAGAGTAAAGCTTTTGGATATTCTATCGATCGACAAGAGTTTATTTGGGTGGATCATCTTTCAGCGGAAGCAGGGACGTATTCTTTTTCTATTGGAAACCTCAAAGCCAATAAAACCTATGCAGATATACGAATCCGTTTTAAAGATAGGACTGGAAATGTCAGTGAATCGTATGCACTACCTAAAGCAACAACACTCGCATACAATCCACAGAACGTGTTGATTGAAGTGATCAGTGGCTCATCCAATCAAGCAAAAATTACGATTGTCAATAATCCAAATAATGACACAGTACCAGCGCATAAAATTTATTTGGTACCCAATAATACGGGAGGAACGAATGCAACCTCTATCGAAACAGCATTTTCAAATCAAACATCCTTAACGATCTCAAATTTGAATCCGGATGTATCCTATAAGCTGCAGACCATCACAAGGAATGCACTGAATGTGATGAATGCACCTGTTCCTTGGATTACACCACTAGAAGAAATACAACGCATTGCCAATGATATGATACCGCCCACGGTATCGTTGACCATTAATGAGGGAGAAACATTTACAACAGCATCCACCGTAAATTTAAAACTATCAGCACAAGATAATATAACGCCGCCAACAGCATTAAAAGTACAGTTCTCATTAGATGGAGAAACATGGGTCGGATATAATGGAGCGAATTATGTGAGCATACATTGGGGAGATTATCGAACGAATTATCCAGCTTTTTCACTAGGAACTGTAGGAGAAAAAACGATTTATGTACGTGTAAGGGATGAAAATGGGAATATAGGCGTTCATTCAGCACAGATCAAATATGTAACACAAGACGAATTAACTGTATTAGAAAAAGCCAAGCTTATTGCAAATGATACAACACCCCCTACGGCACGATTAACGATCAATTATGGAGCCGTAAGAACAGTTCAGCCAAAGGTTCCTTTAAAATTAACTGCAGTGGATAATATAACAAAAAGTACTGATCTCAAAGTACAATTCTCCTTAGGTGGACAAATTTGGAGAGGGTATGAAGGCAATGAATGGAAAGATAATGTGTGGGGTTCATATCAGGCAGGAGAATATTACCCTGATTTTGATTTGGGTAGTGTAGGACAGAAGATCATTAGTGCACGTGTACGTGACGAAAAAGGAAATATTACAGTTGTCACAGCTTCCATTCATTATGCAGCAGTAGCAGTACCCGAAAAGCCTACTGTACAATTTCCAACAGATACTACTGGAGGGGGTAGTGGTTCGGGATCATCTACAGTACCGATTTCTGGTGCACAGTTATCAGAGATTAAAAATGTAGGGGCATTGGGAAGTGTTGTTTTAACCACCAGCCCAAAAGGACAGATCAAGACAACCAATACTGGAAGTTTCTCTTTTATTCGATATAGTACAGATGGGATCGTATGGTCTCCTTGGGAAACAGCACCCACCGCAGATATATCAAAATCAATTAGTTTTCCACAAGTGGATGGGTTGAAAACAGTATACATTCAAACCGCCAGTAATCTAGAAGATGTATATAGTGAGATTCAAATAATGGAATTTGTAATGGATTCAACACCACCAGTTATTCAAATGCGTACAGAAAGTGGTGCGTATATTGCAGTAGGTGGAGATATCAAGATAGTACTTCAGATAGAAGATAATATATCAAAAATAATTAGATATGATGTAAATTTAAATGGAAGTTCCCATGAGGCGAGTAAAAAAACTTCCGATCAGGGAACAGCAGTCGTACAATTTACAAATCTAGCAGCAGGCGTACATGAAATTGCGGTTAAGGCAACCGATCATGCAGGAAATAGTACCATTCGAACATTAAAAATTTGGAGTAACAAAAAGTAAAACTGAACGATAAGAATGTCCGACAAAATAAATGTCGGACATTTCTTATAGGCAAACATATTTTGTTAAAATCGTCTGTAGGTTTCTGGGAAAAGAAAATATATAAAATGGGGGTTTGTGATGATCGATCTGAGAAAACTCATGGTCAAAGGGTCTCTACAGAAAGTTGGCTTTCTGAAAAAATATAACGCAACAGATTTATTTTTTCAAGAAGGAGATCTGGGAAGCGAAATGTATGTAGTATTATCTGGTGTGGTAGATGTCATTATCCATACAGCAGGCAATCAACCTATTCACATTGCATCATTAGGCGCAGGAGATATTTTTGGGGAGATGACCTTTCTAGAAGGGCTTCCTAGAAGTGCTACGATCATAGCCAAAGAGGATGCCTTGGTACTTGTCATAGATCATAATAATTTTGAAAAAATAATTCGGAGGCAGCCTTTTATGGCTTACAGTATTATGAAAGTACTAAGCCAACGAATCAGACAGCAAAATGAAGAAATCCGTAGGCTGAAAGCGGACTGTACATTGAAAGGCTAACCATCTTTATACCACGATTTTTTTGGCAAAGATGGTAATAAGTCCACCCAGTACGATATATCCAAATAATACTTCGAGGATGACAATGATCTCACCCTGCCAACAGGTAGGCGTAATATCCCCATAGCCTAAGGTAACAAAGGTTACCACACTAAAGTAGTAGGGCGTTAAAAAAGAGGCATTTTCACGCATATTAGTCCAAGAAGGATTAGAAGCATATATAAAGCCAAACATCACAATCAATATAATAGACCAAAAAAACCATAAAGAAATGCTCTCTCCACAATTACATAAGATTTTCCAAAAAGAATAGGAAACTTTGTGATTGTTGCGGAATGTATCCAAAAAGTTCTGAGTTTCCCATTGTTTTCGCAGGGGGATATTGGTTTCCCATGTGTCACTATCTGCTTTTACATCTTTAAGGATGGTATGACGGGAAAACAAGATGCTTTTTAAATCTTTGCACCCTTCTATATTGGTATAAGATAGATCAGCCGCTTTAAAATTAACATCTTTTAGATTGGTTCGACGGAGATTAGCGCCCCAAAGGAGTGCGTCAGCAAAGCAAGTACTACATAGATTCGCAGTATGAAGGTTAGCCCCTACCAAAATAGCATTCGTAAGATCTGCTTTCCATAGTCGTACTCCTTCTAAATTAGCACCCCAGAGATTGGCACACTTTAGAGTAGCACCGGCTAGATTGGCTCCACGAAGATCAGCCCCCCCCTAGATTTACATCTTGTAGGTCAACCCCCTGAAGATGGGCATGAGAAAGAATAGCCTGTGATCCAGATTGTTTATCAGAAGTTACCCACAGATCGTGTTCTGTGAGAATTTCACGTAGAGGCTGATCATTGTGATAAAATGTATCTATACTTTGATACTGTTCTTGTTTTGATATTTTGGATACGGTTTGAGAAAACCGTATCTTTTGCATTTGAAATCCTAGAATAATTTCACTCAATAATCCATTCATCTGTACTAATCCCCCTAGGTGTACAAAATCGTTACTTTTATCATATCACAAGAAATACAGTTGTAAAAAGATATTTTTACCTTTATATAGAATCCAATAATAGGATTCTTTTTTTGTACTTTTTGAGTAGAGCAGGGTTTGGACTATCACACATAGGGTGTAAGTACATATACTGATGATAGGACTACCTAGAGGAGGTTAGTAAATGAAATTACATGTAAAACAGCTTTTATTGATCCTGCTTGTTATTATTATGCCTATGATCGTAACACTAGGATATACTTATACTGCGATCAGAGGAAGTATTGAAAAGATGGAGCTAGACAAAGGAGAAGAAGCCCTCCAAAGTGCGCAACAGTATGCAGTATTTTTGATGGAACAGCAGAAGGATATTTTGCACTCGTGGGCATATTGGGACGATTTATATGACCATGTGGAATCTGGGGATGTTCTGTGGATAAAAGATAATGTTTTGATCTCAGCTGTGGATAATACTTCAGCAGAAATCACAGTGGTATTGGATCATGATTTTAAAGTGCTAGGAGCAGTGAATGGATTAGATGAATGGAGTCAAAATGGATATGAAAATTTGGGAGTCATACAAAAACTTCAGCAAGGGGAACATTTTCCAGTCCAAATCTATACGACAGATGAAGGAATATATCTTGTAGCGGGTATTCAGATTGTGGGCAGGTAAGATAAAAATTTTGATTGGGGTAATG